>JBQTJH010000033.1:0-20852 GCA_052387335.1 Panacagrimonas sp.
GGGTAGACTCAACGCTCGGCAGAAGGAGGAAGCCCTTGCTGCCAAGGAGCGCGAGTTTCGCGAGCTGATCCTGCGCGCGTACAAGGCGCAGCCGCTGGACAACGATGTCTTCTTCCACGGTCGCAACGCCAATCGGCTGGTTGCGATTGGCCCCATCAATCTGCCGGTGGGCCGGCTGTTTGTGGAAGAGGTGATCACCGAATGCCGCAAGCGCGGCGCCACGAGAGTGGATGTGCTGGCCTTCGAGTTCGAGATGGGTCTGTTCCCGGCGGTGCTGGAAGAAGCCAAGAACAAGGGCATAGACCTGACGCCCAAATACATCCCGGCGGAGGTGTTCGACAAGCGCGCGGTGGACCGCGGACAGGTGGTGTTTCACGACGTGAGCTTTGTGGAAGCCGCGGCGCGCTACGACAAAAAGAACAAGCTGCGCGTGCAGATCGAGCTGACGGATTTCTCGGTGTACTACTCGCAGGGCGCGGCCGAGGCTGCGATTGCCGCCATCAAGGAGGGCAAGAGCCAGGTGGTATGCGAGCAGGGCCAGTTGCTCAAGCTGAGCAAGAACAAGGACGGCGTGGTGAAGCGCGAACGCCTGACCAAAGAATGGACCGACTGGGTGGATTACTGGGCGGTGGATTTTGACTACCAGTCGCGCAAGGAGATCATCAAGGTGGCGGTGGAGCATGAAAGCCCCTCATCCGCCCCTTCGGGGCACCTCCTCCCGCTCGCGGGAGAAGGGACGACCACGGAGTTCGAGGAACGCTGGACCGGTGGGTACATCTTCGAAAACGAATGGCAGAGCTTTCGCACGCGCCGTTCGCGTGAGCTGGAGCTGATCTCCGCGGAGCACAGCTACCAACGGCCAGGGCGCTACACGGTGGCGGTGAAGGTGATCGACATTTTCGGCAACGACACCATGACCTTGGTGCCGGTCAACGTGGGCTGAGCGCGGATTCCCTAACCCGAGAGCGGGCTCTCAGTCCGTCTCGGCGTCCAGCGGCGGGGCGTTGACGTCGCGATTCGAGATCGGCTGCGTGCGATGCACCGCATTGGCCGCCTTCTGCAATTGCAGGCGCAAGACCTGGAACAGATCGCGATACGCGCGGCTCTTGCCCTTGTTGGCCGCCGGTGCGGCCTGTGCCTCGGCGGCCGCGTCCTGCGCCGCCAGTTCGCGCCGGGCGCTGCGCACCAGCGCGCGCAGCGGCTGGATTTCCGATTGCGGATGCAACTGGATCCAGGCGGTCATGGCTGCGTCGTCGTCGAGCAGACGCTGGCGCCACTGCTCGGCCTCGGCCAGCACGCGCGCCTCGCCGGTGCGGATGGCGATCAGCGCCAGGCGCGCGGGTTCGGAATCGGTATCGCGCAGCAGCTTGCCGATGAATTGCATGTGGCGACGCTTGGCCTCACGCGTCGGCATGCGGCCGTGCTCGCGCAGGGCCGCACGCAGACGGTCGTCCATGGGAATGGCCTTGAGCTGGGTGGCCGACAGCGCCAGCAACTCCACGCCGATGTCCTTGATGTCCTGGCTGGCCTGCTTGAGCTGGGTCTTGCTTGGGCCTTCCGGTTCCTCGAACAAGGGCGCCTTACGGTCGTACTGGTGCTTGATGATCATTGCAGCGGGCCCGACAGGACGCGGAAAGCGCGCACGATAGCGCAAGGCAGCGGAACCGCGTCCCGCTCAGGCGCTGAAGAACTCCAGCAGCGCCGCGGCCAGCGCTTCCGGTGCCTCGAAATGCAGCATGTGGCCGGCGCCGTCGATCACCGTGCTGCGATGGTCACGAAACAGCGCGCGACGGCGGGCCACTTCACCTGCCGGCAGGTTGTGCGAAAACGTTGAGGCGCCGCCGTCGACGAACAAGGTCGGCGCGCTGATGCAGGCCCAGATCGCGTCGGACTCGTCCTGGCGATAGGGCCGCGGCATGTCCAGCAGATGCTTGGGATCGGTGCGCAGGCGGATCTTGCCGTCGGGCTTGAGTTCGCCCCAGCAGCGCGCGATGAACGCGCACTGCTCGGCGCTGAGCTTGGGATGACGCCGCTGCACGCGTCGCGCCAGATCCTCGAACGAGTCGTAGGCCGGCGTCGGCGGCAGCGCGCGCAGATGGTCCATCCACTTGGCGTACATCGTGGGCGTGCGCTGCACATCGCCGTCCGGCAGGAACAGGCCGTCCAGAATCGCCAGGCGCGACACCCGCTGCGGACGTGTGCCGGCATACAGGCTCACCACCTGGGCGCCCATGCTGTGCCCGGCCAACAGCACCGGAGCCGCGGGGGCGTAGTGATCGAGGATGGCGTCCAGATCCGCCACGTAGTCCGGAAACCAGTAGCCCTCTTGTGGCCACTCGGTCTGACCGAAGCCGCGCCAGTCCGGAATGCGCACGCAAAAGCGTTCGGCGAGAACCCGGGCCACCGGGTCGAAGGTCTCCGATACGTCCATCCAGCCGTGCGCCATGAACAGCGGCGGTGCATCGGCTGCGCCCCAGCAGCGCAGGTGGTAGCGCAGGCCGCGCACCGAGATGAACTCCGAGCGCGGCGCGGCGTCACGAATTAGGGCAGCGGGTGTCACGGCGCGGGGCATCGGCACAGGCAGGAAACGAGGCGCGCGAGTGTGCCCGCGACGCTCCGGCACAACAACATTCGGCGCCGTAGGTCCGCGCTGCACACCCCGCTGGCGCAGATGTTGCTGCGGCAGGCAGTCCCGCTCGGGTACCCTTGTGGTCGAATTGCCCTTTCTTTCGCCATGACTTACTGCTGCGCCATCCGCGTTGACGACGGCCTGGTTTTCGCGGGTGACACCCGCACCAGCGCCGGCGTGGACGATGTCCGCACCTACAACAAGTTGCACGTGTTTGAGCAGCCGGGCAGCTATGTGTTCGTGGTGCTGTCGGCGGGCAACCTCGCCACCACGCAATGGGTGCTCAACAATCTCAGGCGCGATATCGACAACCCCGAGGCGGCCCAGAGCCTGGCCATTTGCCGTCACATGTATGACGCCGCCGAGTACCTGGGCGGGCTGTCGGTGCGCGCGCAGAAAGAGTCGGCGATGCAGGCCGGGCAGAACACCGTGGATTTCCGCACCACCTTGATCCTGGGCGGGCAGATCGTGGGCGAGGACCCGGCGCTGTATCTGATCTACCCGGAGGGCAATTGCATCTCGGCCTCGCCGGAGACGCCCTATCTGCAGATTGGCGAGAGCAAATACGGCAAGCCGATTCTGGACCGCATCATCCGCACGCACGTGTCGCTGGAAGAAGCCGCGCGCTGCGCTCTGGTGAGCATGGACTCCACCATGAAGTCCAACCTCACCGTGGGACCGCCGCTGGATCTGGCCATCATCCGCCGCGATGCGCTGACCATCACGCACAAGCTGCGTCTGGACCTGGACACGCCGTACTACGCAGCGCTCAAGCGCTCCTGGGGTGAAAACCTGGAGCGCATCTTTCGCGAATCGCTACCGAAGTTCGACTGGGAACTCGACGCCATCCAGGCACAGAACCAGGGCCAGTTGCTGCCGCCGCAACAACAGACGCAGATGTAGCTCGGCCCTCAGGCCGCCTGCGGCAACATCTGGCGGATGAAGGCCTGACACTCCGGCTTGTCCATGTAGCGCGGCACGGCGTAGAACAGATGCGCCTCGCGCAGCGCCTTGTCGGTGATCTCGCTGATGTCCTCGGCGCGCAGCTTGTCGACCTGCGTGGGAATTCCGAACTCGGCGTTCAGGGTGCGCACATGGGCGATGAAGGCATCGGCCAGTTCCAGATCGCTCTCGCCGCCGCGCTTGAGGCCGCTGACCTCGGCCAGCTTGGCCAGCCGCGCCGTGCAGTCCGGCTTCGAAAAATCCAGCACGCGCGGCAGGATGATGGCGTTGGCCAGGCCATGCGGCACGTGGTAGTACGCGCCGAAGTTGTGGGCGATGGCGTGCACATAGCCGACGCCCGCGGTGGTGAAAGCCACACCGGCCTTGAACGAGGCCAGGGCCATGTTCTGGCGCGCTTCGATGTTGCCGCCGTTGCTCACCGCTTCCGGCAGGTTCTGCATGATCAGACGCGTGGCCTCCAGCGCCTCGGCGTCGGTCATCGGCGTGGCGTTGCGCGAGAGATAGGCCTCCACCGCGTGCGTCAGGGCAGCCATGCCGGTAGCGGCGGTGTTGGGGGCGGGCAGGCCGGTCATGAGCGCGCCGTCCAGCGCCGCGCCAATTGGCACCAGCTTGGGGTCCATGATCGCGAATTTGCGCGTGGTGGACGGATCCGACACCACCGCCGCAATCGTCACCTCAGAGCCTGTGCCCGCCGTGGTGGGCACTGCGTACAGCGGCATGGGCTTGAAGAACACGCGCATCAGGCCGGACATATGCACGATCTTGTGCGGGTTGCGCGCGCGCGCCGCGATGACCTTGGCCGCGTCGATGCTGGAGCCGCCGCCAATCGCCAGGATCGCGGTGCAGCCCTCTTTCTTGAGCAGGCTCAGGCCGGTTTCGATCTGGTCGATTGTCGGATTGGGCAGCACGCCGTCGTACACCACATAGCGCACGCCCAGCTCCTGCAACCGTTCCTGCATGGGCGTGAGCAGGCCGAGCTTGACCAGCATGGCGTCGGTGACGATCAGCAGGTTGCGCACGTCGGTGCGCTTGGCGATGTACTCGCACAGCTGCAGCGACGAGCCGGGGCCGTTGAACAATTCGGGCGTGCGGAAGTTCAGGACCTTGGTCGACAACTTCAGCAGCAACTGCCAGAACTTGAAGACGAACACCTTGAAAGCGAAGGGGATCATGAGATTTCAAACCGGTGTGAATGGGGCCGCCCGCAGCCTTGAGCTGTCGCGCGGCCGGTATTGGCGGCCCTGCGCGCGGGTCCGTCAATAGCCCTCAGGCCCGTGATCGCCGTCGCGCTGGCTTGAGAGCGCATCGGCCAGCCCTCAGACTTCGCTGATGACCGCCTCAAAACTCGCTCCGCTGATTGCCCCGTCCATCCTCTCCGCCGATCTGGCGCGGCTTGGCGATGACGTCGCCAAGGTCCTCGCCGCTGGCGCCGACTGGGTGCATTTCGACGTGATGGACAACCATTACGTGCCCAACCTGAGCTTTGGCCCGGCGATCTGCGGGTCGCTGAAAAAATACCTGGTCGGGCATGGCATCAATGCCACGCTCGATGTGCACCTGATGATCGAGCCGGTGGACAGTCTGGCCCAGCTGTTTGCCAAGGCCGGCGCCGACATCATCACCTTCCATCCCGAAGCCACGCGCCATATCGACCGCTCGCTGCAGGCGATTCGCGACGCCGGCTGCAAGGCCGGCCTGGTGTTCAACCCGGCGACGCCGCTGGACGCGCTGAGCTATGTGCTCGACAAGGTCGACGTGGTGCTGCTGATGTCGGTCAACCCGGGCTTCGGCGGCCAGAGCTTTCTGCCCTCGGCCCTCACGAAGTTGGCGCAGGCACGCGCGCTGCTGGATCGCTACATGGCCGAATCGGGTCGCGAGGTGCGGCTGGAGATCGACGGCGGCGTCAAGATCGACAACATCCGCGAGATCGCCGCGGCGGGAGCCGATGCCTTTGTCGCCGGCTCGGCGATTTTCGGCGCCAAGGACTACGCCGCTACAATTGCGGCCATGCGCGAACAGATCGCGCTCGCTTGAACAGCCGGGGGACGAGAGATTGAATTTCGCGAACGCGAAAGAGAGACGTGAGACGCAAGTGGGGCGTTGGCGACGATGGTCCTGGGTCGCCGCGCGTCGCTTTCTTGTCTCTGGTCTCACCTCTCCCGTCTCTCATGTCCGATAACACCCTCGCTTACAACCGCATTGCGCTCACGCGCGAACTCCCGGGCGATCTGCTGACACCGGTCGGCACCTATCTGGCCCTGGGCAATCGGCCCTACACCTATCTGCTGGAGTCGATGCACGGCGGTGAGCGCTGGGGCCGTTACTCCTTCATCGGCCTGCCCGCACGCGAGGTGCTGCGCATCCGCGGCCCGCACGTCACGGTGGAGGTGGAAGGCAAGTCGGTGCTCCAGCTGGAAACCACCGACCCGATCGGCTGGTTGCGCTCACATACCTCGCGTATTCGTGTGCAGCCCGACGCTGCGCTGCCGCGCTTCACTGGCGGGTATGTCGGCTACTTCGGCTACGACTGCGTGCGCTATTTCGAACCGCGCCTGCAGGCCGACAAGCCGGACCCGCTGGGCACGCCGGATGTGTTGCTGATGCTGTCGGACGAGTTGGTGGTGTTCGACTCGCAGCGCGCCACGCTGACCTTGGTGGTGCACGCCGATCCCTCGTCGAAGACGGATCTGGCGCGCGCCAAAAAGAGACTGGACGCCATCGAAGCCAAGCTGGCGCAAGCCGCGCCGCTGAGCACCGCGCGTGCCGGCAACAAGACCGAGGCCTCCAGCTTCAAGTCCAGCTTCGACGAAACCCCGTTCAAGCAGGGCGTGGACCGTATCAAGGACTACATCGCCGCGGGCGATGTCATGCAGGTGGTGCCCTCGCAGCGCATGAGCGCGCCGTTCGACGCCGAGCCGGTCGAGCTGTATCGCGCGCTGCGTCGGCTCAATCCCTCACCGTATCTGTACTGCCTGCATCTGGACGATCACCACGTGGTCGGGTCGTCGCCGGAGATTCTGGTGCGGGTGGAAAACGGCGAGGTCACGGTGCGGCCGATTGCCGGCACGCGCGTGCGTGGCAAGACCGCGCTGGAAGACGCGGCGCTGGAAACCGAGCTGCTGGCCGACCCCAAGGAGCGCGCCGAGCACCTGATGTTGATCGACCTGGGCCGCAACGATATCGGTCGGGTAGCGGAAGTCGGCAGCGTCAAGCTCACCGAGAAGATGGTGATCGAGCGCTACAGCCACGTCATGCACATCGTCAGCAATGTCAGCGGCCGCTTGAAACCCGGGCTCGATGCCTTGCACGCACTGGCCGCAAGTTTCCCGGCGGGCACCTTGTCCGGCGCGCCCAAGGTTCGCGCGATGGAGATCATCGACGAACTCGAACCGGTCAAGCGCGGCATCTACGGCGGTGCGGTCGGATACCTGGGCTGGGACGGCAATATGGATACGGCCATCGCCATCCGCACCGCGGTGATCAAGGATGGACGGCTGCACGTGCAGGCCGGTTGCGGTGTGGTCGCCGACTCCGTGCCGCAGCTCGAGTGGGAAGAAACCCTGAACAAGGCGCGTGCGGTGATTCGTGCGGCGGAAATCTGTACGACGAAGGCCTAGCCCGTTTCACCACAGGCCCAGCACGCGGCGAAGTTTCCGGGTACCGATTCGCCGCAGCCGCAGATCCAGGCCGGGCGCAGGCTGCCCTCGCGATATTCACGCAGCAGTTCGCGCGCCTGCGCCTCGTCGCGCGCGTCGCGCAGCACCAGACGCGGGTACGGATCGGCAGCAATCTCGCCGCGACCCGACCACAGCAGGCTACCGAGGATGTCGCACTCGATGCGTTCGGCGGCCAGCAGGCCGCGCACGATCTCGGCTTCGATGGGATCGGCTGCGATGTAGATGCAGTCCATCAGCTCAGACGCAGGCCACCATCCACCGGGATGATGGCGCCGTTGAGATAGCTGGACGCGGGCGACAGCAGGAAGCGTACGGCGTTGGCAATTTCATCGCCGCCACCCAGACGGCGCAGCGGCACCCGTGCCTGCTCGCGCGCTTGCGCCGCCTGATCGAGCTGCGAGTCCACTGCCCAGATCATGTGCCCCGGCGCCACGGCGTTCACCCGCAGGCGTGGCGCCAGCTCCAGCGCCAGCGCCTCGGTCAGGGTCCACAGCGCGCTCTTGGCGGCCAGATAGGCGCTGAATCCGCTGACAGGGCGACGCGCGTGCACGTCGAGAATATTGATGATGCTGCCGCCGTCGCCGAGCAGCGGCGCGCAGGCCTGACTCAGGAACAGGGGCGCCCGCAGATTGCTGCCGATCAGATCATCAAACTGTGGCGCGCTGAGTGTGGACAGCGGCGTGGCGTAGTAGGTCGAGGCGTTGTTGATCAGCGCGTCCAGCCGGCCCCAACTGGCGTGAGCTTCGTGCGCCAGATCACGCAGCGCGTCTAGGTTCAGCAGATCGGCGCGCAGCACCCGCGCCGAGTCGGGTCGCAGCGCTTGAAACTCGTCCACCAGCGACTGCGCCGCTTGCATCGATTCGCGACAATGCAGCAGCACCCGTGCGCCCTGCGCATGCAGCGATCTGGCAATGGCGGCGCCGATACGACGGCCGGCGCCGGTGATGAGAACCACGCGATCTTGTTGTTCCATGTGCCAGCGGTTTCGCGTTGAGTCGTCCCGTATCATCCGGCCATGCCGCATCACCCACAACCCGCGCGCCGCTCTTGAACGCTTTTGTCGATGCCGTCCTGCTCGGTCTGATTGAAGGCCTGACCGAGTTCCTGCCGATTTCCAGCACCGGGCATCTGCTGATTGCGCAGCACTGGCTGGGTCGGCGCTCGGATCTGTTCAATGTGGCGATTCAGGCCGGCGCCATTCTGGCGGTGAGCCTGGTCTACCGACGGCGCCTGTGGGAACTGGCCACCGGCATGCGTCGTCCCGCGACCCGCGACTACGCGCTCAAACTCAGCAGCGCCTTCCTGATCACCGCGGTGCTGGGCTTGCTGGCCAAATTCTCTGGCGCTGAACTGCCGGAGACGGTGGCGCCGGTGGCGACCGCGCTGGTGCTGGGCGGTGTGGCGATTCTGCTGATCGAGCGTCGCGTCGCCGGCCTGTCGCCGGCCGAGGACGTGACCTGGAAAGTGGTGGTGGCGGTGGGCGTGGCACAGGTGATTGCCGGCATATTTCCCGGCACCTCGCGTTCCGCCGCCGCGATCTTCGCCGCGATGCTGGCCGGCTTGAGTTCACGTCCACGCGCGGCCGAGTTCGCGTTTCTGGTCGGCATTCCGGTGATGTTCGCCGCCACCGCCTACGAGCTGATCAAGACCCTGCGTGAGCCAGCGGCGGTGGCTGCCGACCATTGGCTGGAATTGCTGATCGCGTTCAGCGTCGCCGCGGCGTCTGGCTTTGTCGCGGTGAAATGGCTGCTGCGCTACGTGTCCTCACATAGCTTCGTGTTGTTTGCCTGGTATCGCATCGTGTTGGGCGTAATGCTGCTGACGCTGTTGTAAGGCGCTTCGTTGACAGCCCCCGGGGTGACTCCTAACCTGCCCTTCGACTCATTGTTCTCGGAGCTGCTCGTGCGCAAGTCCATGCTTAGCTGTGTTGCCGGTGCTGCACTGATGCTGTGTTCGACCCTGGCCAGCGCCGATACCTTTCATGACCGGATCGATGACACCCCCTCCGCCGGCGAAATGGTGTTCGATCTGCTGATCGTTCGTCCCGTGGCCCTGGTCGGCACCGTGCTCGGCACCGGCCTGTTCATCGTGTCGCTGCCCTTGACCGCGATTCAGGGCGATGTCGAAGGCCCGGCCAAGCGCCTGGTCGGGCAGCCGCTGGAGTACACCTTCACGCGTCCGCTGGGCGCCATGCAGTAAAAATTCCGCGACGCGAGTTTGCGGTAATACGCACCCCCGACGCGCTGGCGTCGGGGGTTTTTTGTGGCTCAGCGCAGCACCTTGCCGTCCGCGTCCAGCACCTTGACCTCGCCCAGATTCAGCGCACGCAGCGGTGCTTCGATCTTGGCCAGATCACCCACGATCACCCAGGTCAGGGCGTCAGGATGGATCAGCTTGCGCGCGGCCTCGTTGACCTTGTCTACGCTCAGCGCCTGCACCTCGGGGACCAGATCGTTGTAGTAGCTGTCCTTGAGGCCGAACTGCAGGATGTTGAGATACGAGGCGGCAACCTCGGCGCTGGTTTCGTTGTCACCGGGCAGGCCGACGACGAGATTGTCCGCGGCCAGCTGCAGTTCCTGTGAGGTGATGGCGGCCTTGCCGGTGATGCCGTGCAACTCCTTGAGAATCTCCTTGACGCTGTCCACGGTGCGATCTGCCTGCACCTGCGAATACACCACGTACGGCCGCTGCCCGCGTGCGCTGCCCAGACTGCTGCTGGCGCCGTAACTCCAGTGCTTGTCCTCACGCAGATTCATGTTGAGGCGCGATACGAACATGCCGCCCAGCACGCTGCTGGCCAGATTCATGGCGGTGTCGTCTTCGTCGGCCTTGGGCGGCGCCACATGCGCGGCCAGCAGCAGGGTTTGCGTGGCCTCGGTCTTGTTGAGCAAAAACACGCGTGGCTTCTGCGGTCGCTCCACCGAAGCAAGGTTCTTGTTGGGCAGCGGCGCGCTGGGCTTCGTCCAGTTGCCGAAGGCGCGCTCCAGTAGCGGTTGTATCGCCGCCAGCGTGGTGTCGCCTACCACCAGGATGCGCACGTTGTCGGGTCGCAACCAGCGCGCATGGAAACCTTGCAGATCTTGCACGCTGAGCGCGGCGACGGACGCCTCGGTGCCGCTGCCGGAACGCGCCGAGGAATACGCGTGACCCTGGCCGTATAGCAGCGCCGGATAGACGCGGCCGGCCATGCCCTGAGGCTGCGATTTCTCCTGCTGGATGGCCGCCAGGCGCTGCTGCTTGAGACGTGCCAGCTCCGCTTCGGGGAAGCTCGGCCGCAGCAGGATGTCAGCCAGCAGGTCCAGCGACTCGGGCAGCTTGTGACTGAGGCTGTTCATCAACAGCACCGAGCTGTCGAGATTGGATTGCGCGCCGATCTGCACCGCCAGCTCTTCCTGACGCTGGGCGATGGCCAGCGCGTCGCGCTTGCCGGCACCCTCGTCGAGCATGTCCAGGGTCATGCGCGCGGTGCCGGGCTTCTCGTTCTGATCGGCGGCGTAGCCCGCGTCAAACAACATCGCCAGTTGCACCACCGGCGCGGCGTGCTGTTCGGCCACCAAGACCTCGATGCCGTTGGACAGGCGTCCGCGCTGCAGCGCGGGCAGTTCCAGCGCAGGCGCGTCGCCCACGGCCGGCAGCTTGGAGCGATCGGCACCGGTGCTGGCGGTGACATATTCCGGATAGGGCTCCACGCGTAGCACGAACTGACCATCGGACAGCCACTCGGCGCTGGCCTTGCGCAGCGTCTCGGGCTGGGCCTCGGCAATCCACTTGAATTCCTGCTTGTACCAATCTGCGCTGCCGCAATACACCTCGTATTGCGCCAAGGTCGCCGACTTGCCGCCGAAGCCGTCGATGCGTTCGAGCCCGCGCAGGAAGTCGGCGTGCACGCCGGTGCGCACGCGCGTCAGTTCCTCAGCGGTCGGGCCTTGCTTGACGAAGCGCGCGAGCTCCTCGTCCATCGCGCGTTCCACCACGGCAGGGTCCACACCCGGTGCCACCAGGGCATCGAGCGTGAATTGCGAGGCGATCTCGAACGGGCCGATGCCCGCGCCCACCTGCGTCGCGATGCGGTCCTTGTAAACCAGGCGCTGATACAGGCGGCTGGTCTTGCCGCCGGCCAGAATCTCCGAAGCCAGGCTCAGCAGGTTGGTGTCGTGCTCGCAGAAACCGGGGATGTTCCACACCTTGGTGATACGCGCCTGCGGTACGCGATCCTGCAGGCTTGCGCGCTTGGTGCCGCTCATCTTGGCCACCCAAGGGCCGTGACGCATGCGTGCCGGGCCCGCTGGGATATCGCCAAAATACAGCTCGACCTTCTGCTTGACCGTATCCGGATCAACGTCGCCAGCAATCACCAGCACGGCGTTGGCGGCACCGTAATGCTCGGCAAACCATTGCTTGACGTCATCCACTGTGGCGGCCTTGAGATCGGCCTCGGAGCCGATCGTGGTCCAGGAATAGGGATGACCGGCGGGGTAGGTCGCGGCGGCGATCAGGTCATCGGATTTGCCATAGGGTTGGTTCTCGCCCTGGCGTTTTTCGTTGAGCACCACGCCGCGCTGCTCGTCGAGTTTTTTCTGGTCAATGGCGCCCAGCAGATGTCCCATGCGGTCCGACTCCAGCCACAGCGCCAGATCGAGCGCCGAGGTCGGCACGTTCTGAAAATAATTGGTGCGGTCGTACCAAGTGGTGCCATTCATTTTCGACGCGCCCACGGCTTCAAGCGGACGGAAGAATTCGTCATTGTGATGCTCAGAGCCGTTGAACATCAGGTGCTCGAACAAATGGGCAAAGCCTGTACGACCGGGACGCTCGTCCTTGCTGCCGACGTGATACCAGACATTGACCGCCACCACCGGCGCCTTGCGATCCTGGTGGATGATCAGGGTCAGGCCATTGGGCAGGATATGCTTGTGATACGGGATGTCCGGTTCGAAGCGCGGCGCGGCGGCAGACGAGGTTGCCGCCATCAGCGGCGCGGCACCGCTCAGCAGCAGTGCAAGGCACAGCGATCGAATCATGAGTAACTCCGGCATGAGGTCCGCGTGGGAGACGCGCAGTAGAACATGAGCCTGAGGTCTAGTTCCGCATGGCATGTCGACGACACGCACCGCCTGCGTCCGACGGTGCGTGAACTGGCGTCTCCACATTACGACGCACGCCCCGATCCGGATGACATCAGCCTGGTGGTGATACACAGCATCTCGCTGCCGCCCGGTCAGTTTGGCGGGCACTGGATCGATGATCTGTTCCTGGGCCGTCTCGACGCCAACGCGCATCCGTATTTCCGCGACATCGCGGCGCTGCGCGTGTCCTCGCATCTGTGTGTGTTTCGCGACGGCGCGGTCACGCAGTACGTACCCTTCGACCAGCGCGCCTGGCACGCCGGCGTTTCGCAGTGGCAGGGCCGCGAGCGCTGCAATGATTTTTCCATCGGTATCGAACTGGAAGGCAGCGACGATCAGGCCTTTGCGCCGGCACAGTACTACTCGCTGGTGCGCATTCTGCGGGCCTTGTTTGCGCGCTATCCGCGCCTGGGTTCGCGCAAGATGGCGGGACATTCGGATATCGCGCCAGGTCGCAAGACCGATCCGGGTCCGCATTTTGACTGGTCGCATCTGCACGCCCTGCTCGCCGCCGCATGAGCACGCCGACACGGTGTTTGCGCGGAGGCCAATGGGTGCGGGGCGCGCGCGTCGGCTCACGGCAAAGCCTTCGCAGTCCGTTCCGCGTTAGGGTGCGCCCGTGACCCTCATCACCATCATTCTTGCCTTGATTGCCGAACGCCTGATCGGCCACGTTCCCGGCTGGGGCACGCCAACCGTGCTGCGCGGTTATGTCGCGGGCTTGCGCCGGCTGGTGCCGCTGTCCGTGCTGTGGCGCAGTGCACTGGCCATACCGCTGGTGCTCGCAGTGCCGCTGAGTCTGGCGTGGTGGTCGCAAACCCACTTCATTGATCCGCTGGTGCAGTTGCTGATCTCCGCGGTGGTGCTGTTCCTGTGCCTGGGTCCGCGCGACATCGCCGACGACGTCAAACTGTGGTTGCACGCGCGGGAGGCGCAGGACCGCACGACCGCGGATCGTCTGGGTCGTTTGCTGCAGAAGGGACCCAATCGATACAGCGACACCGACACGCCCGATTCTCGCGGTCTGCTCGGCTCGCTGTTCATCCAGTCGCATGAACGTCTGTTTGGCGTCTTGCTCTGGTTCTTCGCCTTTGGCCTGGCCGGTGCCGTGTTCTACCGCATCGTCAGCCGTTTGCCGCGACTGTTGATGGAGCGCGAAGACTCACCTGCGGCTGACGCGGCGGAAACCCTGCACGCACTGGCGGCGTGGATTCCCGCTCGCATCACCGCGCTGCTGTTCGGTCTTGCCGGCAGCCTCGACGACGCCATCAAGGAATATCGCGTGTTGAGCGAGCAACCCTCGCACGGATGGCGTCATCACACCTGGGCGGTGCTGGCCGAAGTGGCCTCCGGTTCGATTGAATTCGAAACCAAGGAAGGTGCGACCGAAGTGCCGGCCACGCTTGAACTGGCGGCACAGGAAGTACTCAACCTGCAGTTTCGCGCCTTGATGATTCTGCTCGCGTTCGTCGCGGTGTTTGCCTCGGGCGATTTCCTGCAGTGAACAGGCTGAGGGCGTGGCTGTGTGCGGCGCTCCTGCTTGGCGTATTCCCAGCGCAGGCCGCGCGCGTGATTGCGCTGTCGCCGCATCTGGCGGAACTGGCCTGCGCGGCGGGCGCCTGCGACCAGCTGGTCGGCGTGGTCAAACACAGTGATTACCCGGCGGCGGTGCGCACGCTCGCGCAGGTGGGCGATGCCTTCGCCATCAATCCGGAGGCCGTGTTGGCGCTGCGTCCGGATTTGATTCTGAGCTGGGATGGCGGCACGCCCGCGCAGTCGGTCGCACAGCTGCGGCGACTGGGTTTGCGCGTCGAGGCGATTCGCGTGCGCAGCCTGGACGATGTCGGCCTGGCGCTGCTGCGCATCGGTGCGCTGCTCGGCACCGAAGATGCGGCCTGCACGGCCGAGCACGAGTTCAGGGATCGCGTCGCGGCACTGCGTGCACGCTATGCAGGGGCTGCGCCGATCGAAGTGATGTATCAGCTTGAACCCGAGCCTGTGTACACCATCAACCGGCATTCGCCGATCAGTCAGGCCATCACGCTGTGCGGCGCGCAGAATATTTTTGCTGGCTACACCCAGCTTGCCGGTCCGGTGGGCCGCGAAGCGGTGATCGCAGCGGATCCCGCAGCCATCGTGTTCGGCGCGCAGGATGATGTGGAAGGCATACGACGCGGTTGGCTGCGGTTTTCACAGATGCGCGCGGTGCGCGCTCAGAACTTGATTGTGGTGAACGCCGACACGCTTGCGCGCGCCACGCCGCGCATGGTGGAAGGTGCCGCTCAGTTGTGCGAGGCGCTGGATCAGGCGCGCGCGCGCATCAAGGCGCTGCCGAAACCCGCGCGATAAGTCAGCCGCGCTTCCAGCTTGCTTCGGCTGCACCGTCCACGCGGCCCAGTACGCGCGCCACCACGAACAGGTAATCCGACAGACGATTGAGCAGTTTCATGATCGGCGGATTGACCGGCTCGCTCTCGTTCAATGCCCACACCGCGCGCTCGGCACGTCGCGCCACCGTGCGTGCCACATGACAGGCGGCGCAAGCAGGACTGCCGCCCGGCATGATGAATTCCTTGAGCGGCGGCAGTGTCTCGTTGAGATCGGCCAGCGCCTGATCAAAGCCGAGCACATCTTCATCCTTGACCAGCACACCCCCCGGCCAGGACAGCTCGCCGCCGACATTGAACAGCAATTGCTGCGTGCTGCTGAGCTTGGCCCGCACCGTGTCGGGCAAGTCATGGGTCAGCACGACGCCGATCTGCGAATTGAGCTCATCGACATCGCCCATCGCGCAGACCCGCAGGTGCTGCTTGGGCACACGCGAACCGTCGGTCAACCCGGTGGTGCCGGTGTCGCCGGTGCGCGTCGCAATCTTGCTGAGGCGGTGACCCATGATCTGTCTCGCTGTGCGGGGGCGCGGCAGGCTAAGCGCAGGCTGCGCCAAACTCAAAATCGGCGCCGGGCTACATCGCGTAGCTGAGGCTCAGATACACGCTTGCGCCCGGCTGGTTGTATCCGGCGGCGGTCTCGTACTGTTTGTCGAACAGATTCTCGACCCGCGCCTGCACGCGATAATTCTGATGCAGTCGAATGCCGCCACTGAGATTCACCAGGGCATAGCCCGGTCCGATGACCGGCGCTCCCGTATCGGCCGCGATGTCTTCACGCTCGCCACTGCCGAGCATGTCGATACCCAGATAGTGCGGACCGAAATGTCGCGTGATGCGCGCCGTAACGGAGCGCTTGGCGCGGCGCAGAAGAATCTGGCCAGTGCTGCGATCTTCCGGCTTCTGCGCAATGCCTGACAGGCTCGCGCTCCACTGTGTCGTGCTGTAGCGCCAGCTCAGCTCGGCACCGCGATTGCGAAACTCGTCGATGTTCACCGCCTGGAATCCAAAGTCCACGTCCGGATCATTGGCGGGGTCGAATTCCACGCTGATCAGATCGTCCACGTCCGAACGGAATGCGCGCAGATCTACCGTCTGATTTTCGGTGAGCGCGTGACGCAAGCCCAGTTCGAAGTTCTGCGCTTCTTCAGGCTCCAGATCGGGGTTGCCGCCGAAGCCGAACCGATCAATGGCGTCGGGCGCGCGGAACCCGGTGCCGGCGGAGGCGATCAGCCGCGTCGTCGGGCGCAAGGCGAATCCGTAGTCGAGATTCCAGTTGACCTGGCTGCCGAAGCCCTCGTAGTCCGCCAGATTCACGGCCACCGAAATCTGATGACGACCGATCGTGATCTCGTCCTGCACAAAGCCGGCGTAGATCTCGCGTTCTTCGGCAATCACGGTGCCGAAGGACAGGGCATCGACGTCTTCACGTGAACCGGTCAGACCAAAACTGAGTCTTTGCGCGCTGCCGGCCTGCACGATGTTGTGCCAGTCCAGCATCGGTCGCACGGTGCGGACCGAATCACGTTGCCCCAGAAAATTGGCCTGCTGCTGGCGGATATCGTCCTCGCCGTGCGACAGCGTGACCGTGCTTGACCACTGCGGGGTCGGATTGAAGTTCACATCGATGGCACCGACGCGGTTCTGATAATCCTGATTGCTGAGCGAACCAAACTCGCCGCAAGACGCGTATTCGGCATTGCCTTCCGAGTTCCACGCGCGCGCGGACAGTCGCGTGCCTTCACTCAGTTGCGTGGCGCCGCGCAGGTTGAGTGTGGTGTTGCGATATCCCCGATCAACGGTGGCGCCGGCGCAGCTTGGAATACCGTCGCTGCTCAGGTGCTGCGCGTGCAGGCTGAGGCTGTGCTGGCCGTTGCCATAGCCCACCAGCGCCGCGACATCGCGAGTGTCTTCTTCGCCACCGCGCAGCGACAGGCTCAGGTCCGGCTTATCGGCGGTGCGGGTGATGATGTTGATCACGCCGCCGATGGCATCCGATCCATACAGCGTGGAGCGCGGACCACGCACGATTTCGATGCGCTCGATCATCTCGGGTGCAATGTTCTGCAGAGCGGCGCCGCCGGACGTCGCCGGGTTGACGCGCACGCCATCGATCAATACCAGCGTGTGATTGGATTCGCCGCCGCGGATGAAGGCGGAGGTGAAGCTGCCCGGTCCGCCGTTGCGGCCCAGGTCGATACCCGCTTCAAAGCGCAGGATCTCGGCGACATCGGTGGCCTGCGCACGTTCGATCTGGGCGCGGTCGATGACGGTGACCGCGGCCAGCGATTCGTCGATCTTCACCGGCGTGCGGGTGGCGGTGATGACCACTTCGGGCAGGGTGACGGCGGCCACCTCGACGGTTTGGGCAAGGCTAGAGAACGGCGCCAGGACGGCACCTGCGAACAGCAGTGTTTTCATTGAACGCTCCTGTGACCGCGTCCCCGCGATCACAACGGACAGGCAAGACCGGCTCGCGCCGGGACATTGCAGGCCGGTCTCCGGACTCGCGGGCCATTCAGAAGCGCCTTCCCGGACCTATCAGCCCAGTGGCGTAAACAGCGCAACGCAAACCTGCTGCCTTCTCCATTTGGAGAATTCAATTTGCGCGCTGATCCTTCGCTTCGTCTTCCCACTTACCGTTGCGGGGGCAGTGTTCGCATCGCACGAACTTCCCGTTTAACACCTCGGCAGAGACTGCCTCGGTACACCTGCGACGAACACTCTACGCCCTGAACGCGCCCTCGACAGTGTCTTTTCCTGTCAGGCCGCGCGAGAGCTTTTCTCACCCGGCGGCGCCAGATCTGCCAACGGCCAGCGCGGCGTGGTGAACAGGCCGAGCTGCGGCGGGCGTCCTTCGCAGCGTCGCGCCCAGCCGGCGTAGGCAATCATGGCCGCGTTGTCGGTGCAGAACTCCGCGCGCGGGAAGAACAGGCCGAAGCCACGCTTCTCGGACTGCGTCTTGAGTCGCTCGCGCAGCCGGCGATTGGCGCCGACACCGCCGGCCACAATCAGCGCCCGGTGGCCGGTTGCCGCCAGCGCGCGTTCGCACTTGATGGCCAGGGTTTCGGTGGCGGCTTCTTCGAACGCGCGAGCCAGATCGGCGCGGGTCTGCTCGTCGGCGTCCTTGGGCAGTGCGCTGAGCACGGCGGTCTTGAGCCCGCTGAAACTGAAATCCAGTCCTGGTCGATCCGTCATGGGCCGCGGGAAGCGGAACACGCCGTCGCGACCACGCTCGGCCAGCTTGGCTAGCTGCGGTCCACCGGGGTAGGGCAGGCCCAGCAGCTTGGCGGTCTTGTCGAAGGCCTCGCCAACCGCGTCGTCCAGGCTCTCCCCGAGTAACTCATATCGGCCGACGCCCTGCACCGCGATCAGCATGGTGTGGCCGCCGGAGACCAGCAGCGCGGTGAACGGAAAGGCTGGTGCCGGGGTTTCGAGCATCGGCGCCAGTAGATGCCCTTCCATGTGATGCACTGGGATCAGCGGCAGGCCGTGCGCAGTGGCGATGCCGGCCGCGACGGCCGCACCGACCATCAGCGCCCCAATCAAGCCCGGGCCGGCGGTGTAGGCCACGCCGTCCAGCTCGGCGAAGCCCAAGCCGGCCGCTGCCAGGGTTTCGCGAATCAGCGGCGCCGCACGGGTGATGTGGTCGCGCGAGGCCAGCTCCGGCACCACGCCGCCGTAGCGCGCATGCAGGTCGACCTGCGAGTGCAGGCGATGGGCCAACAGGCCGCGCTCGCCGTCATAGATGGCGCAGGCGGTTTCGTCGCAAGAGGATTCGAGGGCGAGAATGGGCATAAGAGACGGCAGTTTCGGCGGAATCGCGGCGGCATTCCAGGCAAATCGTGCGCGCCTTTGCTTTCTGATCGCCACGCGCTTAGCATTTGCGCCCTTTTTGTCCAAGCCCCTCGGGAGCTACGCCTTCTCATGCCAGCCGTCCGCGTCCGCGAAAACGAACCCTTCGAAGTTGCCCTGCGCCGTTTCAAGCGCACCTGTGAAAAAGCCGGCGTCCTGACCGACGTGCGCAAGAAGGAGTTCTTCGAGAAGCCCAGCATGGAACGCAAGCGCAAGCGCGCTGCGGCCGTGAAGCGTCAGCAGAAGCGGGTTTCGCGTGATGTGACGCGCCGTACCCGCCTGTACTAAAGCGGGTGGTGGGCTTGTCGCGCGCAAGGCGCGGCAAGCTGTTGAAGTGAAGATCAGCAGCACTTGGCTGCTTTATTCAATGTCTTCTAACAAATGTCCGATCTCAAGACGCGCGTCCTGGAAGACATCAAAACCGCAATGAAGGCGGGCGAGAAAGATCGCCTGTCGGTCTTGCGCATGCTGTCTTCAGACCTCAAGCAGCGGGAAGTCGTGGACTCGGTCGAAGTCACCGACGCCGTCGTCGTCGCCAGCGTCGAAAAGATGCTCAAGCAGCGCCGCGACTCCGAGGCCCAGTTCCGTGCCGGCAACCGGCCCGACCTGGCCGACAAGGAAGCGGCCGAGATCGGTGTGCTGATGGCCTATCTGCCGCAGCAGCTGTCGGCCGCCGAAGTTGACGTCCTGATTTCCCAGGCGGTCGCCGAAACCGGCGCGCAAGGCGCCAAGGACATGGGCAAGCTGATGGCCTGGCTCAAGCCCAAGGTCGCGGGCAAAACCGACATGGGCAAGCTGTCCGGCCTGATCAAGGCCAAGCTCGGCTGACCCGCACAGGCTGAAACCCGGCCTAAAATTCGCCATGGCCGGCGGCCTCATCCCCCAAAGCTTCATCCAGGACCTCCTCGCACGAACCGATATCGTCGAGGTCATCGGCGCGCGCCTGGAACTCAAACGTGCAGGGCGCGAGTTCAAGGCACTCTCGCCGTTCACCAACGAAAAATCCCCTTCGTTTTACGTCTCGCCGACCAAGCAGTTTTTTCACTGCTTCTCGTCCGGCAAGAGCGGCAACGCGATCGGCTTTCTCATGGAGTACGAGCGGCTGAGCTTCGTCGAAGCCGTGGAAGACCTGGCACAGCGCGCCGGTCTGGACGTACCGCGCGAGGGCGGCAAGTTTGAACGCCTGGTGCTGGAGGGCCCGCTCGACGCCCTGGCGGCGGCGCAGCGCTTTTTCGCCGACCAGCTGCGCAAGCACCAACCGGCCATCGAATACCTGAAGAAGCGCGGCGTCGGCGGCGAAACGGCAAAGACCTTCGGCATTGGATTTGCGCCGGATTCCTGGGACACGCTGGCCAAGTTTTTCGACGATCCGACCCATGCGGTCGAGGCCGGGCTGCTGAAGAAGAAGGAAGAAACCGGTCGCGTCTACGACGTGTTCCGTAACCGCGTCATGTTCCCCATCCGCGACACGCGCGGGCGGGTGATCGCGTTCGGCGGACGCACCCTGGCCAATGACCCGGCCAAATACCTGAACTCGCCGGAAACCGCGCTGTTCCACAAGGGCCGCAATCTGTTCGGCCTGTATGAGGCCAAGCACAGTCGCAAGAGCGCGCTGCCGTATCTGATGGTGGTCGAGGGCTATATGGATACGGTGATGCTGGCCCAGCACGGCATCATTGAGGTCGTGGCCACCTTGGGCACGGCGACCACGCGCGAGCACCTGTCGCTGCTGTTCAAGTCCACCTCCCGGGTCGTGTTCTGCTTCGACGGTGATCGTGCCGGCCGCTCGGCCGCCTGGCGCGCGCTGGAGCAGGCGATTCCGGAAGCGGACGACAAGCGCGAATGCCTGTTCATGTTTCTGCCCGACGGCCACGACCCGGATTCGCTGGTGCAGGAAATTGGCAGCGAAGCCTTCCGCAAGCTCGTGGATGAGGCGCTGCCGCTGTCCAGCTTTCTCCTGGGCGAGCTGAGCAAGCAGGTCAATCTGGCCTCGCTGGACGGCCGCGCCAAGCTCGCCGGCCTGGCCAAGCCTTTTCTGGCCAAGATGCGCGAGAGCCCACTGCGCAGTCTGCTGACCGACGAGTTGTCGCGCGTCACGCGCCTGCGCCGCGAAGAGTTCGGGGCGGGCCAGCACGGCGAGATCGCAGCCGAAGCACGTGCGCCGCGAACGGCCCCGGCCGAACCGGGCTCGGTGCGCGCGATCAAGCGCGCGCTG
>JBQTJH010000034.1:0-3171 GCA_052387335.1 Panacagrimonas sp.
CGCCCGCCTCGCTTGGAATCACCAAGCTTCGCCGGCCGCGCCTTGCCTGGCGGGATTTTGGACTCGCAACGCAGCGACCATTCATATGTCAACAGACCCTAGACCATGACGGAACAAAATCAAAAGCAGCTGGGCAAGACGCTCTGGGCCATCGCCGACCAGCTGCGCGGCGCGATGAATGCGGATGACTTCCGCGATTACATGCTGGCGTTTCTCTTCTTGCGCTATCTCTCCGACAACTACGAGACGGCGGCGACGAAGGAGCTGGGGCCGGATTTCCCCAAGCTGACATCGGATGACAGCCGCGCACCTCTGGCGCTGTGGTACGCCAACAACCCCGGCGACGTCGTCGAGTTCGAGAAGCAGATGCGCCGCAAGGTGCACTACGTCATCAAGCCCGAGCACCTGTGGGCCAGCATCGCCAATCTCGCCAAGGCGCAGAGTGAAGACCTGCTGGAAACCCTGCGCGAGGGGTTCAAGTACATCGAGAACGAATCGTTCCAGAGCACCTTCAGCGGTCTGTTCTCCGAGATCAATCTCGGCTCCGACAAGCTGGGCAAGACCCATGCGGACAAGAACAAGACGCTGTGCGAGATCATCAAGTCCATCGCCAAGGGGCTGGCGGAGTTTTCCACCGATGTGGATGCGCTGGGCGATGCTTACGAATACCTGATCGGCCAGTTTGCGGCGGGCTCCGGCAAGAAGGCGGGCGAGTTCTACACGCCGCAGCAGATCTCCAGCATTCTCTCCGCCATCGTCACGCTCGATAGCCAGGCACCTGAGACGGGGCCAGTAAAGCATATGGATAGCGTGTTCGATTTTGCCTGCGGCTCCGGCTCGCTGCTGCTCAACGTGCGCAAGCGCATGGGTGCGCACGGCATCGGCAAGATTGTCGGCCAGGAAAAGAACGTCACCACCTACAACCTGGCGCGCATGAACATGCTGCTGCACGGAGTGAAGGACACAGAGTTCGAGATCTACCACGGCGATACGCTGACCAATGACTGGGATCATCTGCGCGAAACCAACCCGGCCAAGATGCCGAAGTTCGACGCCGTGGTCGCCAACCCGCCCTTCAGCTACCGCTGGGAGCCCAAGGACGACATGGGCGACGACGTGCGTTTCAAGAACCACGGGCTCGCGCCCAAGTCGGCTGCCGACTTTGCCTTTCTCCTACATGGCTTCCATTACCTGAAGGATCAGGGCGTGATGGCCATCATCCTGCCGCACGGGGTGCTGTTCCGCGGCGGTGCCGAGGAACGCATTCGCACCAAGCTGCTCAAGGACGGCCACATTGATACGGTCATCGGTCTGCCTGCGAATCTCTTCTACTCGACGGGCATCCCGGTATGCATCCTCGTGCTCAAGAAGTGCAAGAAGCCGGACGATGTGCTGTTCATTAATGCCGCTGAGCACTTCGAGAAAGGCAAGCGTCAGAACCTGCTGACCGACGCGCATATCGAAAAGATCGTCTCGACCTACCAGTACCGCCGGGAAGAAGACCGCTATTCAAGGCGCGTCTCGATAGAGCGCGTAGCCGAGGAAGGCTACAACCTCAACATCTCCCGCTACATCAGCACCGCCCAGGCCGAGACGGAGATTGATCTGGCAGCAACCCACCGCGATCTGGTGGAGATTGAGAAAGCGATCCGGGAAGCCACCCAGAAGCACAATGCGTTTTTGCGGGAATTGAACCTGCCACTGCTCCCCGGCGGGGGTGTGTAGCGGAGCTTTCGGTTGCTCGCTCCTTTGTGCCGCACCACTGTGCTCCGGCACAATAGCCGCATGTTCCCGCTGCTCCGTTCCCGTCCACTGATCTGGATAGCCCTGCTGGCTTGGGCGGCGCAGTTGTGTCTGCCGGCTGCGCACGCGGCGGTGATGGCCGAGCAGGGAGCCGGGCTGGCCACTTGGTGCGGTGCGCGCTCGCCGGGCATGGAGCAGAAGATTGCGCAGCTGCCGGCCGAGGTGCGCCAGATTCTGCAGAAGAGCAGCGCGCAGGCCGAGCAGCATCAGGATTGCGCGCAGTTCTGTTTGAGCGCCATCGACGATGGTCTCGCGACCTCAGCGGTCTCGGTACAACTTCGCGAGGCGGGCTTGGAGAAGCCAGCCCCGGTCACGAAGGAACAACCGCGTCGCGTAATCAAGTTCACACCACCGGTACGCGGACCGCCGCTGACGTCCTGATCCCCGCCTATCGACAGGGGCCCACAGCCCCCGTCCACGCGCCAGGTGCGCACGGCCCGATCTTCGGGCTCAGATCAGGATTCTTTTCATGGCAAGAATGCATCCCGCTGCGGCGTTTGCTGCCGCCCTGCTGTTCGCCGGTCCGCTGTTCGCTGCAGAACCCGAAGCCATATCGGTCGATCCATCCATCGAAGATGTGCCTGCATCCCGACCCTCCGCGTCCGTAATGGAGGTCGCAGCAACAGAGACTGCGAGCGAGAACGGCAGCGTAAGTTCCGAGATCCAGACCATCACCGTCTCCGGCAAGCGTCGCAGGCTCACCGCAGACCTGCCGCAGACCAGCGTGGGCGTCACCGCGCGCGAGCTGCAGGATCGCGTGTTCGTCAACACCGAGGACGCGCTCAAGCATGCGCCGTCCGTGACCCTGCGCAAGCGCTACATCGGCGACCGCAACGCGCTGATCGGCGGGCGTTCGCACAACGTGCTGCAGGCCCCGCGCGGCGTGGTGTATGCGGACGGCGTGCTGCTGTCGAACTTTCTCGGCCGCTTCAACGCGCCGCGCTGGAACATGGTGGCGCCGGAGGAGATCGCCCGCGTAGACGTGCTGTACGGCCCGTACTCGGCGATCTATCCCGGCAATTCCATCGGCACCACGGTGCTAGTCACCACGCGCGACCCGGTGCAGCCCACGCTGTCCGGCCGCGCGCAGTTCTTCACGCAAAGCTATTCCGAGTACGGTTTCGACAAGGACTACGGCGGCTCGCAGCTCAGCCTGTTCGGCGGCAACAGCTGGGGCAACTGGAGCGGCTCGCTGGGCGTGAACCAGTTGCGCAGCGAGAGCCATCCCATGCAGTACGCAACCGGCACGCGCGTGGCCGCACCGAGCGAAGCGCAGCAGGCCAGCGCCGTGGACGTCACGGGTGCCATCGCTGACTTCGATCCCAAGGGGGCGCCGCGCCTGATCCTGGGCCCGAACGGTGGTTCGCG
>JBQTJH010000035.1:0-7891 GCA_052387335.1 Panacagrimonas sp.
GCTGACGGTTGTGCGCGCGCGGGCTGCGGACCTGGGAATCGATGCGGAGTTCTATACGAAGAACGACATCCATGTGCACGTGCCGGAAGGTGCGACGCCAAAGGATGGACCGTCCGCAGGCATCGCCATGTGTACCGCGCTGGTGTCTTGCCTGACTCAGATTCCGGTCAAGGCCGAGGTCGCGATGACCGGAGAAATCACCTTGCGTGGAGAGGTACTACCCATCGGAGGACTCAAGGAAAAGCTGCTCGCAGCGACGCGCGGCGGCATCCGAACAGTTTTGATACCGCAGGAAAACGTCAAGGATCTCGCGGACATTCCTGAGAACGTTAAAACCGAACTCAGGATTGAGCCAGTGCGCTGGATTGAAGACGTACTGCGGCACGCGCTCGAGCGCATGCCCGAGCCGAGATCCAGCGAGCCGCCGACTCCGGTTTCTGGGCCGACAACGGATGCGGCGCGCGCGCATTGATCGTTCTCAACAACGGCGAAAGTGCCGCGTAATTGAACTGCGTGCCGGCGCAACCAACCGACGCGCATATTGATTGACGCTCCCGAGATACGCTTGCTATAAAGCCGCCTCTCTTGCGGCCGCTGGCTCGTTACATGCGCTTAGCGATAGAGCGATTTAAAGCATTCGTAGCCGCCCGCTAAAGTGTGTTGCCGCAAAAATCAAAGCCAAATCACTTCCAAAAGTTTTTACCCATTGAGGGGAATTCGCACACATGAACAAATCTGAACTGATTGACGCCATCGCAGCCAAGGCCGATATCTCGAAGGCTGATGCAGGCCGTGCGCTTGACGCATTTGTCGAGGTGATTGGCAAGGCGCTCAAGAAGAAAGACAAGGTGGCGCTAGTCGGTTTCGGTACGTTCGTGGTGCGCGAGCGCGCGGGTCGTACGGGGCGCAATCCCAAAACTGGCGAGCCTCTGAAAATCAAGGCCAGCAAAACTCCTTCGTTTAAGGCTGGCAAGGCGCTCAAAGACGCGATAAAGTAGCGGACTTCCTGGGGCGCTGGATTCGATTCGACGCTCCGCCGAAGGGTGCTTAGCTCAGTCGGTAGAGCGTCGCCCTTACAAGGCGAATGTCGGCGGTTCGAGCCCGTCAGCACCCACCAGAAGTACAGTGGAGCGGTAGTTCAGTTGGTTAGAATATCGGCCTGTCACGCCGAGGGTCGCGGGTTCGAGTCCCGTCCGCTCCGCCACTAAATGCGTTAACGAATGGGGCACCGTCAGGTGCCTCAGTCGTTTTCGGCTCCCAAAAGTTATTGTTGCGAACCAGGCACCACGCTCATGCTGCAGTCCATTCGTGATCGTTTGACCGGGCCTATCGTTTGGTTTGTGGTCGGTCTGATTGCTATTCCCTTTGCGTTTTGGGGTATCGACAGTTTCCGCACCGATGGCGGTGATCCGACGGTGGTCAAGGTCGGCGACCAGAAGATCACCCAGGCGCAACTGCGCCAGACCTATGAGCAGCGCTATCAACAGTATCGATCCCTGCTGGGCGAGAGCTTTCGCGCCGATCTGTTCGATGAGAATCGCTTCCGCCAGCTGACGCTGGATGACATGGTCCAGGAGTCGGCCCTGCGGCAGTTCGCGGAGAGCCAGGGCTACCAGGCCAGCGATGCCAGCCTGCGTGACTTTCTCACCAGCGTGCCGGCCTTCCAGAAAGACGGACAGTTCTCGGCTCAGACATACCGCGAGTTGCTGGAACGACAAGGTCTGCAGCCCGAGCCTTACGAAGCGCAGCTGCGAGAGTCGCTGGCGATTGACCAACTACGTAGCGCGGTGCAAAGCACTTCATTTGTTTCTCCAGAAGAAGCCTGGACGGCCTACAGGCTGGAGAAGCAATCGCGCCGCATTGCCGTGCTGCAGGTCGCCGCCAGCGATTTCCGCAATGACGTGCAGGTCAGCGACGCACAGATCACCGAGCGCTATGAGCGCGACAAGGCCCAGTTCATGGCGCCAGAGCGTCTGAAACTTGCGTACGTCGAACTAGACCGCAACAAGCTTGGCGAGGCCCAGCCGCCTGCACCCGAAGTGCTGAGGGTGATTTACGACGCCGAGAAGGACGGACGGTTCACGTCTACCGAGGAGCGTCGCGCCAGTCATATTCTGATCGGCTTTGGTGCAGACAAATCCGAGGCCAAGCAGAAGGCTGAAAAGCTAGTCCCTGAAGCGCGCACCGGTGGTGATTTCAAAGCCCTGGCCAGCGAGAACTCGGAGGATCCGGGCTCGAAGGACAAGGGCGGCGATCTGGGCTGGGTACGCCGAGGCATGATGGTGCCCGACTTCGAGAATGCGCTGTTCAAATTGAAGGATGGCGAGATCGTCGGACCGGTAGAAACTGAGTTCGGCTGGCACGTGATTCGCCTGGATGAAATCAAGGCGCCACACACGCGCGCGTTCGAGAATGCCGACGTTCAGGTCGAACTGGTTGAAACTTATCGCAACCGTGAGGGGGAAAAGCGCTTTCAGGAATTGTCGAGCAAGCTTGAACAACTTGCGTTCGAGAACACCAGCTTGGAGCCCGTGGCGGAAGCGGTGGAGGCGCAGATCCAGATCACGGATTGGATGACGCGCGCCGGCGGCCCCGGTATCGCCGCGATTGAAGCGGTTCGCCAGGCCGCGTTTTCTCCAGAGGTGCTGCAGGATGGTGAGAACAGCAAGCCGATCACGGCGAGCGCTGATGCTCTGATCGTGCTGCGCAAGAGCGAGTACGAGCCGGCGCGCCAACTCAGCCTGGATGAGGTCAAGGAGCGTGTCCGAGATGCCCTGATGGAGGAAGGCGCAGCGGTGCTTGCGCGTAAATCAGCGGATACGATTCTTGAGGAAGTGCGGGCGGGCAAGAGCTTGGCCGAGGTCGCTGGCTCGCGGCAGCTCGCGCTGCAGTTTGAGGGTGAAGTCACGCGCGACACGCAGACGCTGGATGGGCCGGTTCTGGATGCGGTGTTCCGCATGCCGCAGGTAGGGCTTGGAACTCTGCAGTCGGAGGTGGTAGGTCGTGGTGCTGGAGATCTTGCGGTCGTGGTGATGAGCGAGGTCATCGACCCGGCACGCCCCACGGAGACCGAGGTTCTAGATGAGTATCGGACCCAACTGAGCGAGCGCATGGCCGGTGCCGAGTTCACTGCGTACCGCAAGTTCATCGAACGCGACGTTGAAGTTGAGAAGATCAATGCGCCGCAGGTAGACCCGGCGGCAGAACCAGACGAGGGGTTGTAATCCGTGCTATGGCCGACATGAGCATCTCAACGAGATTGCGTCTGCCGGCCCTGCACTGGCAGGTGGCCATCAGTCTGGTAGCAGCGGTGCTGGCGGGCGTGTGGGTCGGACCTGATCCGGTATTTCTTGAAGCCTGTGGCTTCGTCGGCAAGCTGTTTCTTAACGCGCTCAAGATGATTGTGGTGCCGCTGATCATGGCCGCGATCATCAGCGGTCTGGCCAGCGTGGTGGATGCGGGTGGCCTTGGGCGCATGGGACTCAAGACGCTGGCTTATTACCTGGGGACTGGCCTGATCGCGGTGCTGACCGGCCTGCTGTTCATCAATCTTCTGTCCCCGGGTGTGATTGATGGACAAGCCGCAGGACCCTATATCGGATTGTCGGAAAATTCTGAAACGGTGCTGGCGGGCATAGAGGGCAAGGGCGCCAGTGAGTTCCTGAGCGTGTTCGAGCTGCTGTTTCCGCCGAACATCGTGGCGGCGGCGGCCGAAGGTCAGATGCTGGGCATCATCTGCTTTTCCCTGTTGTTCGGCGTCTTCGTGACACGTCTGCCCGAGGGTTCGCTGCAGACACAGCGTGCGTTCTGGAGCGGGCTGTACGAAGTGATGACCGGTATCACGCGCCTGGTGATGTACTTCGCGCCGATTGGCGTGTTTGGTCTGGTGGCGCCGATCATTGCGCAAACCGGTGCCGCCGCCGTCGGGCCCTTGGCCAAATTCTTTCTCGCGGTGCTGCTTGGCCTGGCCACGCACATGCTGATCACCTTGCCGCTGGTGCTGCGGCTGGTTGCGCGGGTGTCGCCACTCCGACACTACCAGGCGATGTGGCCGGCCATTACCACGGCGTTCTCCACCAGTTCCTCGGCGGCGACCCTGCCGGTCACAATTCAGTGCATGGAAGAGCGCGCCAAGGTGCCCAAGCGCGTGACCGGATTCGTGCTGCCCATCGGAACCACGGTCAACACCGACGGCTCGGCGCTGTATGAGGGCGCGGTGGTGATGTTCATTGCGCAGTGCTACGGCGTTGATCTGAGTTTTGGCGCGCAGTTTCTGATCGTGTTCACTGCGCTGCTGACCGCCGTGGGTGTTGCTGGAATTCCTTCCGCTAGCCTCATCGCGATCGCGGTCATCCTCGGCGCGGTCGGACTGCCGCTGGAGGGCATTGGACTGGTGCTCGCGGTTGATCGCATCCTGGATATGTGCCGAACCTCGGTGAATGTATTCGGTGATTCGTGTTGCGCCGTGACCGTTGCACGGCTGGAGGGCGAAGACGGCGTCCTCGGTGAACCAGCCATGACACGTACGGCAAGCTGATTCATGACGCAGTTCGATCTGCTCGTATTCGATTGGGACGGCACCCTGGCGGATTCCGAGGCCCAGATCGTCAACAGCCTGCAGGACGCGATTCGCGAGCTGCGGCTGCCGCCGCGAGACGATGCGGCCATCGGTCAGTTGATCGGGCTCGGCTTGTTTGAAGGCATGGAGTTGCTCTACCCCGAGATCGACACCCGCGAACTGATTCGCCTGCTGGGCAGTTATCGTGCGCGCTTTGTCGGGCAGGGACAGCAGGAGGCGCCGCTGTTTGCCGGCGCCGGGCAGGCTCTGCAGCAGCTTGCCGGCATCGGCTATCAGATGGCCGTGGCAACCGGAAAATCCCGCCCCGGACTGAATCGGTCACTGCGCCATCATCAGGATTTAAGGGCTTTGTTTGCGACCACGCGTACGGCCGATGAAACCGCCAACAAGCCCGACCCGTTGATGTTGCGCGAGATCCTCAGCGAGCTGGACATTCCGGTGGAACGTGCACTGATGATTGGCGACACCGAATACGACGCCGCAATGGCGCGCAGCATCGGCATGCCGATGCTGGGTGTCACCTGCGGTGTGCATGAGCCAGGACGGATTCTCGCGGCCGGCGCCTGCGCGCTGATCGACAACGTCGGCTCGCTGCCCACCTGGCTTCAGGGCAGGTCGTAACCTGCCTTGCGCAGCAGCTTCGCGGTCTCGATCAGCGGCAGACCGATCAAGCCGGTGGGATCGCGCGACTGGATTTCGTCGAACAGGCTAATTCCCAGGCCTTCCATCTTGAAGCTGCCGGCACAGTCCAATGCTGGTTCCAGATCCACATAACGCTCGATCTCGGTCGTGCTCAGACGTCGCAGTCGCACCACCGTGACATCCATCCCGCGCAGGATTTTCGCCGTGTTGGTATTGATCAAGGCGAGGCCGGTTACGAACGCGGCATAGCGCCCGGCCATCCAACTCAATTGTTCGCACGCTGCCGTGCGGGTGCCGGGTTTGCCCAGCAAACGGCCGTCGCAACTGGCCGCCTGGTCTGATCCCAGCACCCAATGGCCGGGGCGCTGCGAGGCGACGGCCTGTGCCTTGGCCAGCGACAAGCGCGGTGCCACCTTCTGTGCCGTTTCCCGCGGCTGCGGGGTTTCATCAATATCCGGGGCCAGGGCTTCGAACGGCAACCGCAAGCGCGACAGGAGATCGGCCCGGTAGTGCGAAGTGGAGGCCAGGACCAGGGGCGGCATGATCTGCATCTTTGACTTGGAGGGGGGCGGAATCTACCATTCGCGCCCTTTTGGGTCCCAGCTCATGACCATCCCTGTCCAAGTTCCCGCTTCGCGCGCGCTGGTCCGCGCCGAGCAGTTCGCCGGCTCGGTGAGTCCGCATGGACTGAAACGCCTACAGGAGTTTGCGCCGCGTGAGCTCGAGGCTGAGCTGTACGTGCGAACCGATTCCGCACGTCGCGGCTGGCTCGAAGGGCGCATCAGCGGAGTGCTGCGCCTGCAGAGTCAGACCTGTTCGACACCATTTGATTGGTAGCTTGCTGCGCCGGAGTCCCTGATCCTAGCGATGGATGAGGATGAAGAGGCACGTCTGATGGCGGATTACGAGCCGGTTTTGGTGGCTGAAGACCGTCTGATGCTGCACCAGATCGTAGAGGATGAGATTTTGCTCGCCCTGCCGATGATTCCCAGGTGCTCGGCGTGCGAGAATAGCGGTCCGGCTTCAGCCGAAACGTCGCTGGAGCCGGTCGAGAAGCCGGGCCCACTGGCGGCGCTGAAGAATTTGAGTTTGAAGGGCGTAACCCCAGCCCGAAGGAAGTGATATGGCAGTCCAGAAATCCCGCAAGTCCCGCTCCACCCGTGGCCACCGTCGTTCGCACGACGCGCTGACCGCTCCCGCCCTGTCGGTTGATCCGACCTCGGGTGAGACCCACCTGCGTCATCACGTGACGGCCGACGGCTATTACCGTGGCCGCAAGGTGATCGAAAAGGCAGCGCCGGAAAGCGCAGCAGAATAAGTCGGTCTCCGGGCGGCTCACGCTGTGCCGGTCACCCTTGCTATCGACGCCATGAGCGGCGACCACGGTCTACCCGTGACCGTGGCCGCTGCTTTGTCGTGTGTGGAGGAAATTCCACACCTGAGCCTGGTGCTGGTCGGCAACGACCTCGCGGTTCGCGAGCAACTGGCTCAGCTCAAGGCCGAGCCGCATCCGCGGCTGCGGGTTCAGCACGCCACCGAAGTGGTGGGCATGGACGAAACCCCGTCGAAGGTCCTGCGCAACAAGAAGGACTCGTCGATGCGCGTGGCCATTGATCTGGTCAAGCGCGGCGAAGCACAGGCCATGGTCTCGGCCGGCAACACCGGCGCCCTGATGGCGACGGCCAAGTTCGTGCTCAAGACCTTGCCTGGGATTGATCGGCCGGCCATTGTCTCAGCGATTCCGTCGGTCAATGGCCACGTACACATGCTGGATCTGGGCGCCAATGCCGAGTGCACGGCCGAGCAGCTGTTCCAGTTTGCCGTGATGGGCTCGGCGCTGATCACGGCGATGCGCGGCGAAAGCCAGCCGAAGGTGGCACTACTCAACATCGGCTCGGAAGAAATCAAGGGTAATGACACCATCAAGGCCGCTGCCGCCTTGCTCCAGGCCTCGACCCTGAACTACATCGGCTTCGTCGAAGGCGATGGCATCTTTCTGTCGGATGTCGATCTGGTGGTCTGCGACGGCTTCGTCGGCAATGTCGCGCTCAAGACCGGCGAGGGCGTGGCCAAGATGATTCGCCAGTTCCTCAAGGAAGAATTCACCGCCAATTTCCTGCACAAGCTGGCTGCACTTGCCGCCATGCCCGCGCTCAAGTCGCTGGGTAAACGTATCGATCCACGGCATTACAACGGTGCCACCCTGCTGGGGTTGAACGGCACCGTAGTGAAATCACACGGGAGTGCCGACGAGATCGGCTTTGCCAATGCCATCCGGGTGGGCCTGCGCGAGGTCGAGCAGGACGTGCCACAACGCATCAGCCGTTTGCTCAAGGAAGCGCTCGGTCCAGCCGCATCGCGATCCGCCGCCGCTGGCTAAGCACGGGCTGCACACCGACCTACTTCACCAGCTGATTCAGATCGAAGATCGGCAGCAGGATGGCAAGCACGATCAGCAGCACAATGCCGCCCATGGTCAGAATCAGGATGGGCTCGAACAAGCCCATCAACGCGGCAACCAGCGTCTCCACCTCGCGTTCCTGATTCTCCGCCGCGCGGTCCAGCATCTCGTCCAGGCGGCCGGAGGATTCGCCGCTGGCCATCAGGTGGATGGCGATGGGCGGAAACAGCTTGCTGTCGCCCAGCGAGCGCGCCAGGCCGCCGCCCTCG
>JBQTJH010000036.1:0-3379 GCA_052387335.1 Panacagrimonas sp.
GAACGGCATGCGATACTTTATGGTGATGAATCTAGTCCCTTTGTCCCCGCTGTTGTTCTGCCTGGTCGCGGGCGCGGCAATGGCCGCGCCACCCACACCGATCCCCGCATCGGCCTTGAGCCTGATCGGCCAGGCCGAACAATCTATCGCCAGCGGCGACGATCGCGCTGCCGAAGGCCTGATCTCGCGCGTACCGCCCAATTCGCTCGATGCCGTGCAACTCGCGCGCGTGCAAATCATCCGTGCCGAGATCAGCCTGCGACGCAACCAGGGTGAGGGCGCCCTGCGCGCGTTGCCGCCCAGCAGCGGACATGTGCCGTCGCTGTCGCCGCGGATCGAGCTGCTGCGCGGACGCGCCTACTTTCTGTCCGGTGATGCACTCAGCGCCGTGCGTACTCTGGTGGCGCGCGAGCGCACGCTCGGCTCAAGCGGCGCGATTGCAGACAACCACGATCAAATCTGGAACGGCTTGGTCGCCACGCCTCTGCCGGACAGCGCGCTCGGTCGCATCGAGGCGGAAGATCCCATCAGCCGCGGCTGGCTCAGCCTGGCCCAGGTGCTGCGCCAGGGCGCTAGCGCAACCGCCATCGCGCAATGGCGTCAGGCCCATCCGGGCCATCCGGGCGTGAGCAAGACAGCTCTGGTGCGCACCACCACGGACAGCATGGCCGGCGGCACGGCACTGCCGGCGCCAGCCCCGACATTGCCGTCGACGGGCGCTTACGCGCTGGCAGGCGGCGAGCCTGGCGCCTACGCCCTGCTGCTGCCGATCAGCGGCGCGCTGGCGGCGGGCGGACGTGCCGTGCGCGACGGCTTTGTGTCCGCCTGGTTCGACGCGTCCGTGCCGCGGCCGGCGATCCGCGTCTACGACACCGGTGACAGCAACGCGCAGGCCATCGCGGCCTACCAGACCGCCCTGCGCGACGGCGCCGGTTTCATCGTTGGCCCGCTGACCAAGGATGCGGTCGGTGCCATTGCCGCGCAGAGCCCCAGCCTGCCCTGGCTGGCGCTGAATTATCTGGACAACAGCATCGGTACGGCTCTGCAGTTTGGCCTGGCACCGGAAGACGAGGCGCGCGCCGCGGCTCACAGTGCCGCCGCGTCGGGACAACGCCGCGCCCTAGCGCTGGCGCCAGACAACGACTGGGGCGCACGTGCGCTGCAGGCGTTCACCGCCGGATTCACCGAACGCGGCGGTCGCGTGCTGAACAGCAGCCGCTATCGACAGGGATCACAGGATTTCGGCAAGCCGCTGCAGCAACTGTTGGGCCTGGATCGCAGCGAGCAGCGCCATCGCGATCTGACCGCAGTGCTCGGCGTGCCTAGCGAGTTCGAACCGCGGCCGCGCGAAGACGCCGATGCGCTGTTCATTCCGCTGCGTGCCGCCGAAGCATCCGTACTGATTCCGCAGCTCGATTTCTATCGCGCGCGTCAATTGGCGATCTACACCTTGTCGGCCGCGCACGAGGGCAGTATCAGCGCGCAGCTCGACGGTCTGCGTCTATGCGACATGCCTTGGGTAACTGATACCAATGGCCCCTGGGCTGGCGCCCGCCAGCGGGCGCAAACGCAGTTTCCGAATACGCTCAGTGAGCAACCGCGACTGTTCGCACTCGGCAGCGACGCGTTTCGCGTCACCCGCGCGCTGGTGGGAGGTGATCTGGCCGGTGGACGCGAGATCGGCGGTGCCACCGGACGCTTGAGTCTGACGGCTGGCGGACGTATCCAGCGCCAGCTCGAATGCCGCAGCATTCGCGGCGGCAGGCCCAGCACATCGTGAAGGGTGCGCGCGAAGAAGCGCTGGCTTGTCAGTATTTGCAGCAACACGGCCTGCGCCTGATTGATCGCAATGTGCGCGTGCAAGCCGGCGAACTGGACCTGGTGATGCAGGATCGCGACACCCTGGTGATCGTGGAAGTGCGCAAACGTTCGCACAGCGGCTTTGGCAGCGCCGCGGAATCGGTCGACGCGCGCAAGCGCGAGCGCATTGTCATGGCCGCGCGCAAGCTGCTGGCGGCACGCCCGGAACTGGCGAAAATGCCGGTGCGCTTCGATGTGATCGCGCTGGATGCGCAGGATCACATCGAATGGATCACGGACGCCTTCGATGCCGCCGACTGAATCCGCCGCCTTGTCAGACGACGCAATCGCTCAGCTGCGCCGCATCTTCCCGGCCGAGCGCCTGCTCAGCGATCCGGGCGACTGCCTGCCGTATGGCTACGACAACTCGCGTCGCACCGTGCTGCCGCACGCGGTGGCATTCACGCTCAACGAACAGGAGGTCGTGCAGCTGGTGGCGGTTTGTCGCCACTTGCGCCTGCCGTTGACGGTGCGCGGCCGCGGCACCAACACCACCGGTGCCTCGGTGCCGGTCAACGGCGGCGTGGTGCTGTCGCTGGAGCGGATGAACCGCATCCTGCGCGTGTCGCCGGGTGATCGCCTGATCGAGTGCGAGGCCGGTTGCCTGAATAGCGAGGTGCAGCGCGCGGCTGCCGAGCACGGCCTGTTCTGGGCGCCGGATCCAACCAGCGCTGCGTTCTCCACCGTCGGCGGCAATCTTGCGTGCGGAGCCGGCGGTCCGCGTGCTGTGAAGTACGGCACTGCTCGCGAAAACGTGCTGGGCCTGAGCGCAGTGACGGGTACCGGCGAGCTGATCCGCGCGGGTTGTCACACCACCAAGGGCGTGGTCGGTTACGACCTGACGCGATTACTGATCGGCAGCGAAGGTACTCTGGCGCTGATTACCCGCGCCACCCTGAAACTCCTGCCGCTGGCGCCGCAGCGCCGCAGTCTGCGCGCCGCCTATCGCAGTGTGGACAGCGCGATCGAGGCGGTGATGCGCATCATGGGACAGCCGGCGACGCCCTGCGCGCTGGAGTTCTTTGATGGCGACGCCGTGACCCTGGCGCAGAACTGGCGCGACTGCGGCATCCCATCGGGTACCGGCGCGCTGCTGCTGATCGACGTCGATGGCGCCGATGCCGGACTCGAATCCGATGTCGTCGCGGTCATGCAGGCGGCGCACAACCCGGGTCTGGTCGAGCTGCGTGCGGCGACTTCCGCCACCGAGGCCGAGGACCTGTGGGCCGCACGCAAGGCATTGTCGCCGTGCCTGCGCCAGCTGGCGCCGCGCAAGATCAACGAGGACGTGGTGGTGCCGGTCACGCGACTGGCCGAGTTGGTGACCGGCCTCGGACGGCTGTCGCGTACGCATGGCATCCGCATCGTCAGCTTCGGCCACGCCGGCAACGGCAATTTGCACGTTAACCTGTTGGTAGACCCCAGCGATCCGCATCAGACCGAGGGCTTCGAGGCCTGCCTGCACGAGCTGTTCGCTCTGGTCCTGTCGCTGGACGGCAGCCTGTCGGGCGAGCTCGGC
>JBQTJH010000037.1:0-1981 GCA_052387335.1 Panacagrimonas sp.
AGCCGTCTGGATCGGCTGGAACTGGCCGAGCAGAACATTTTGCGCGTGGCCTCGGTGATCGGTCCGCGCTTCAGCGTCGAGGCGCTGCTGGCTTTGCAGGCGGGTGACGAGGCCGGACTGCGCGACGCCTTGCGGCGTCTGCGCGAGCGTGGACTGCTCGACGCCGATGGCGGCGGCGGCGGTGACCAATACGCGTTTCATCACGCGCTGGTCTGTGATTCAGCCTACGACAGCCTGCCGTATCGGCGTCGGCGTGAACTGCACGCCAACCTTGCAACCTGGCTGGAGGGACGCTTCAGCGGCGACCTGGCGCCGCAGGCCGCGAGCCTGGCGCATCACTGGGAGCGCGCGGAAAGTTGGGAGCGCGCGTTTGCCGCGCGCATCGCCGCCGGTGATGCCGCGCTGCAGAACTACGCCAATCGTGAGGCGGTGGAGCATTTCTCGGCCGCGGTCAGCCTGCGCAACCGCGTGCCGACCCTGCACGGACATGCGCAGGCCTGGGATGCAGAACTGGGCCTGGCGCGTGCCGAACACCGCATGGGCGACGAGCGCAGCAGTCGCGCACACATCGATCAGGCCTTGCGCGCCGCCGGAGAGCATCTGCCCTCGAATCGCAGCGCGCTGGTGCTGGCCATCCTGCGCGAGCTCATCACCCGCGCGCTGCCGCCTGCGCTGCGGCCGCAGCCGGAGGCGCAGCGCCGCGGACATCTGCGCGCCACCGTGCAGGCCTTCGACACGCTGCCGGAGATTCTGTACTACGACAATGATCCGCTGGCGCTGACCCACGCCACCCTGCGCTTCCTGCGTCTGGCCGAAGCCGAGGGGCAGGCCAGCGGTGAGCACGCGCGTGCGCTGGCCTGGTATGCGCTGTTGCAGGCCAGCTTCAGTAGCCGTCACAACCTGGATCGTCTGCTGGATAAATCCCTGGTGCTGGCGGACGCGGCCAAGGATATGCAGGTCGACGCCTGGATCCGTCTGGCGCGCGGTTCGACCATGGCCCAGCTCGGCGATTGGGCTGCGGCGGAGCGCTGGCTGGTCGACGCGCGCGCGCGCTGCGCCGCCATGGGGGATCGCACACGCTGGTGGAACGTGACCTCGGGCCTGGGTCATGTGCTGTCGTATCGCGGCGAGCTGGCCGAGGGCGCTGCCCTGCTCAGCGAGGCGTTGAATCTGAATCGCGAAACCGACAACCCGCTGTTCCTGTGCTGGGGCCTGTCCGGTCACGCGGAAATCCTGCATCGGCTCGGTCGGCCGGAAGAGCGTGGCGAGATCGTGCGCCGCTTGCGCAGCGCGCGCGAAGCCTTGAGCCAACGGCCTGACGCGGCGGCGGACCTGTTCAGTCGTGGTGTGCTGGCCGCGGCGCTGTGGCGCGATGAACACCACGACGAAGCCTTCGCACTGGCGCGCAGCACCATCGAACACACCATGGAGCGCGCACCGCTGGTGTGGTTGCAGGTGAGCTCCTACCTGGGTCTGACCGAGGTGTTGTCGGAGGCGGGCCGCGACCTCAACCGACGCGCCGAAGCGCTGCGCCTGTTGCGGCGCATGGAGCGCAGCCTGCGCGGCTTCGCGCGCCTGATTCCGGTGGGTCGCGCAGCGCATCAGTTGGTGTGCGGCCACATCGCCCTGCTGCTCGGCCGCACTGAGGCCGCGCGCACGCACCTGCTGTCCGGCTTGCAGCGCGCGCAGACGCTCGCTCAGCCGCTGGAGGCCGGCAAGCTGCATCTGGCGCTGGCCGAAGCGCTGGGCCCCGCGCGCCCACGCGAGCGCGCCGAACACCTGGAGCACGCGGCGCAGATCTTTGGCCGGCTCCATGCGCATCACGCACTGTCGCAGGCACGCACGGGCATGGAGCAGCTCGGTTAGTCTTTTACTGATGAACCACGCCATCGAAACCCGCCGCTACACCATGGCGCGCAGCGCGGTCTGGTGGCGCACCGCTTTCACGTGATCAATCTCGAAGCGCGCGGCCATGGCGATA
>JBQTJH010000038.1:0-2789 GCA_052387335.1 Panacagrimonas sp.
AGAATCCGGGCTTGCATCGACACGCTCCTGGCTTGGGGGTGTCAGTGCAAACGGGATGGGTACCGAAACGGGGTTAAGGCCCCACAATGGAGCCCGCGATGAGCTGTAGGAATCGCTGGTTATGCTCGCTCGACAACTATTGTCCTTAGCTCAACAAGGTAAGCGGCCAATGCAGCATCAAAGTTCTCTAGAGTGAAGTTCTGGACTTTTCGCTCTGTAGATGCTCCCAAGTGAGAGCGTCCTACTCGCGGAAACGCGGTCGAGTCCGCTGTTTCTTGAACGATACCGAGAGAGGTGCCCTTACCATTTTTTGATCTGTAAGCAATATAAACATCGACGTACAAACTCCCGTCGAACATTCCTCCGCCGATCATTACGTGGCTGCCGCGCTGGTTGTCACTCAGATCAATGGCCTTCCGAATCTCAACCAGCGCCTCCTCCAACTTTGCACGCGCGCCTGCCTCGCGCGGCCCGAACATGCGCGCCGCAACTCTAGGGTGCTCAGTACGCAGCGCCTTCACGACCTCCTCCATCACGTTTTCTTTCTCTCGCGCTTCAGCATTTCGGTATAGAGCGCGCAATTCATCAGCGTTGAATTCACCGCTCCGGATCTTTCGAAGCAGCGCTTCCTCATAGGCTTCTAGCATTTCACAGCTCCAGTCAACGCTCAACGATGATTCAACCCCGCACCACATCCCGCATCGAATACAACCCCGCCTTGCGCCCCGCCAGCCACCCGGCCGCGCGCACCGCGCCGTTCGCGAAGTTCAGCCGCGAACTGGCCTTGTGCGTGATCTCCACGCGCTCGCCGTCGCCGAGGAACATCACGGTGTGGTCGCCGACCACGTCGCCGCCGCGACTCGTGGAGAAACCGATCGCGTGCCGGGGCCGCGCCCCGGTGTGTCCGTAGCGCTCGTATACCGCGTGATCGGCGAGCGTCACGCCGGCGCCCTTGGCCACCGCCTCACCCATCATCAGCGCGGTGCCGCTCGGCGCGTCGACCTTGTGCCGGTGGTGCGCCTCGACAATCTCCACGTCGAAATCAGGGCCTAGCGCCGCCGCTGCGGTTTCCAGCAATTGCAGGCACAGGTTCACGCCCAGGCTGAAATTGCCGGCCTTGACGATGGCGATGCGCAGCGCCGCCGCCTCGATCTGCGCCAGCTGCTCGTCGGTAAAGCCCGTCGTGCCAATCACCATGGCCTTGCCGTTAGCGATACAGGCCGCGAGCGCCGCGAGCGTGGCTTCGGGACGCGTGAAGTCGATCAGGACGTCGAAGTCCTTGGCCGCCACCCCGAGGTCTGCCGAGATCGCAACACCGCGCTGATCGATACCCGCGACTTCACCAGCGTCGCGGCCAAGCTCCGCTGCCCCGCTGCGCTCGAACGCAGCGCCCAGCGGCATGCCGGCCGCCTGCGCGGCCTGGATCACGGCGCGGCCCATGCGGCCTGCGGCACCTAGAACAGCAATACGCGGAGAACTCATGTGCGGCTCGGTGACTTCAAACGGGGATGGGATTCTAGGGCCTGTTCACAATGAGTTGGTCGCTGCGTTGCTCCCTGATTTTTCGCCAGGCAAGGCGCGACCGACGAGGTTTGCTCATTGCAAATGAGGAGGGAGCAACGCGGCATGGCGAAAAATCAGGGGGCAATCCTCCGGAGCCGGCCTGTTTTGCCCCATCGCTACGTCTGTCGTCGCTCATGTACATCAAGTACATCTCACTCCTCCCTCCTTGCGCTGGGGCAAAACGGACTCGGCCGCAGCGATCAACTCATTGTGAACAGGCCCTAGAGCCAGCGGCCTTACACCGCAGCGCGGTACGCGCTTACAAACTCCGCCGGCTGGCGCCGCGGCCGGCCGGTTTTCATGTCCACGCAAATCCAGTGCGTGCGTCCGCGCAGCACGGTCTTGCCGTCCTGCGCGCGGATGATCTGGTAGGCACGCCACATGTCGAGGCGGCCGCTGTTTTCGGCAATCCAGGTGGCGATGTGCAAGGTCTCGCCGCTAAACGTGGCGGCGAGGTAATCGAGCTCGTGACGTCGCGCCACGCATCCGGCACCCAGGCTGCGGTAGTCCGACATGCCGAAACCCAGCGACACCGAATGCGCCCAGGCCACGTCCTGCAACCAGGACAGGTAGACGACATTGTTGGTGTGGCCGAACTCGTCCAGATGCTCCGGCCCCACCGTGAGGGTCTGGACAAACGGCTCGTTCACATCCCACTGCAAAGTCTGCGGACTCATGGTTGCGCTCGTGTTGCGGTCGATGAATTGTCGCGGATTCCGCGGCGGTTCCGGGCGTGGAAGCGCTGCTTCGCGTTGCCGCGTCCGCCGCGGGTGCGTAAACTCGCAATCCGTACCGATCCAGTCTTGATTGTCGGATCGCCCCAGGCGCGAGGTTCGTATGTTCAAACTCGGCAAGCTCACCGATTACGGCACCATGCTGATGACGGCGCTGGCCTTGGAGCCTGCGCGCGTGCAGACCTCGCCCGAGCTGGCTGGTGCCACCCGCCTGGCCGCGCCCACCGTGGCCAAGCTGCTCAAGCTGCTCGGCAAGGCAGGGTTGGTGGAATCCTTGCGCGGCGCACACGGCGGCTACCGGCTGGCGCGCGCACCTGAGCGGATCTCGATCGCCGATATCGTCTGCGCGCTCGAAGGTCCGATCGCGCTGACCGAGTGCGCCGTGCATCGCGGCTGTGGTATCGAGTCGCACTGCGGTGTGCGCTCCAACTGGCGGGTCATCAACGATGCCGTGCGCAGTGCTCTTGAAGCCGTGACCCTGGCGCAGATGAC
>JBQTJH010000039.1:0-10019 GCA_052387335.1 Panacagrimonas sp.
TCCTTCCTTGCGCTGCGCAAAAGCGACCTCCGCCGCAGCGATCATTCATATGTCAACAGACCCTAGCACCTTCAACAAACAGCGTGCGCGTCGGGTAGGCGAAGTCGATCTTCTCGGCGGTGAAGCCGCGGAGCAGGGCGAGGTTGATGGCCTGCTGGGTATTCATGTACTTGCCGTAGTCCGGGTCTTTCATCCAGTACACCACCTCGAAGTCCAGGGACGAATCGCCAAAACCGCAGAAATGCGTGCGATCGAACCGCGCCAAGTCCTGCGCCTCGACAAGGCTGCGCACGAATGAGGGAATCCACTCCAGTTTGTCCGCCGACGTCTGATAGGTCACGCCGAAGCGGAACAGGATGCGCCGCTCGTACATGCGCTTGTAATTGCGCAGTCTGGCCTTGAGCAGATCGCTGTTGGAGAAAATGAGCTGTTCGCCGCCGATGCTGCGCAGGCGCGTGGTCTTCAGGCCCACGTGCTCGACCGTGCCGGAGAAATCGTCCACCACCACGAAATCACCGATCACGAAGGGCTTGTCGACGATGATCGACAGACTCGCAAACAGATCGCCCAGGATGTTCTGCACGGCCAGCGCCATGGCGATGCCGCCGACACCGAGGCCCGCGACCATGGCGGTGACATCAACGCCCAGATTGTCCAAGGCCAGCAGCAGCACCAGGGCCCACAGGATCAGGCGTCCGACAAAGCCCATCGCGGCCACGGCAGTCGCCGCCCCGGCGTTGGATTCCATGCTGCGCACCTGATAGCGCTTGAGCCAGAAGTCCAAGCCTGCGCCCAGCCACAGGCCCAGCTGCAGGAAGGCGGCGACCGTGGCGATTCCGCCCATCACCAGTTCGGCGCGATCAGGCAGCTCCAGGTAGTGGCTGCCGACGAACAAGGTCACCAGCAGCACCAAGGTTTGCTTGGTGCGATCGGCCACGCCGACCAGTGCGTCATCGATTTGCGTGGCCGAATTGGACGGGCGTTGCGAGAGTTTTCGCACGACCGCCCACTTGATCAGCCCCACCACGACGTTGATGCTCAAGGCGATGGCCAGGGCGGTGAGCCATGCCGAGATTGGGTTCCCGAACAAGGAATGGTCCAAGTAGGCAAGGTTTGAGAAATCCATGTCGAGTCCTTGGCGGATTTGAGAAAACAGAACCCCTACGCAGGGCTCCGACGCGGGCATCACCGACCACCTTAAATCATCGAGGTTCCACGCGGTGGCGATTGCGCGTTCGGCGCGCGCGTGGCCGGCGTCCTTCCTTCAGGGCTGCGTGTTCAATGCGTCGGCGCGGCGCCGTCGACATAAATCCAGCGGCCGTCGATCTGCTCAAAGCGGCTGCATTCGGTCATGCGCACGGCCGTGGCGCCGCCGATGCGATAGCGCGCCACGAAGCACACCTCGGCCTGCCGCTCGCCGAGCACACGGCTGGATTTCACGCTCAATCCCAGCCAGCGCGTGTGCGCGTCGAATTCCATCGTCGCGGGGCGCGTACGCGGATGCCAGGTGCTCAGCAGATAGTCGCCGAGTTGCCGTACGAACGCGCTATAGCGCGACCGCATCAGGGCCTCTGCAGTCGGTGCGGCCGCGCCAGCGTGATAGATCGCGCAGCAATCAGCGTAGGCGCGCTCACTGCCGCAAGGACACGAGATCAAGTCGCTATTCATGGGGCTTCACACGGCCTGCGCGCAGGCATGCGCCGAAGCCCAGGCCCACTGAAAGTTGTAGCCGCCCAGCCAACCGGTGACATCGAGCACTTCGCCGATGAAGTACAGCCCCGGCACCTGCCGCGACTCCATTGTGGAAGACGAAACGTCGCGAGTGTCGACGCCGCCCAGGGTGACTTCGGCGGTGCGATAGCCCTCGGTGCCATTGGGCACGATGGGCCAGGCGTGCAGACGCGCGGCGATCTCGCGCAGTTCGTTTGGGCGGTACTGGCGCATCGGCTTGCTGGGCGCCAGTTTGTCGCAGAAGCGCTGGGCGAAGCGCTTGGGCAGGACATCGCTCAAAACCGTGCGCAGTTCAGCCGCCGGATGATGACCCTGAGCCTGCGTCAAAACATCCAGCGCGTCCTGATGCGGTAGCAGATCCAGGCGCAAGGGCGCTCCGGGCTGCCAGTAGTTTGAAATCTGCAACAGCGCCGGCCCCGACAGGCCGCGATGCGTGATCAACATGGCGTTGCTGAATGCGGCCTGCTCGGTCGAGGCCTCCACCGGCAGACTCAGCCCGGATAAATCCTGCCAGTCCTCCAGCGGCCGGCCCGAAAGCGTGAGCGGCACCAGACCTGCGCGCATCGGCAGCAGGCGGTGCCCGAACTGACGCGCGAGCTCGTAGCCGTAGCCGCTGCCGCCGAGACTGGGTATGGACAAGCCGCCGGTGGCGACCACCAGCCGTTCGCTGCGTATCGCGCCGATGGAACTCCGCAGGGTGAATCCGTCGGCGCCGTGTTCAACGGTCTGCACCTCGCAGTCGGTGTGGATGCGCACATTGGCCGCCGCACATTCATCCAGCAGCATGCGCACGATCTGCTTCGACGAGTCATTGCAAAACAATTGCCCGAGTTCTTTTTCGTGCCAGTCGATGCCGTGACGGTTGACCAGCGCAATGAACGCTTCCGGTCGGTAGCGCGCCAGCGCCGACTTGCAGAAGTGCGGATTGGCCGAGAGGAAGTGGTCTGCGCTGGTGCCGGTGTTGGTGAAATTGCAGCGCCCGCCGCCGGACATCAGGATCTTCTTGCCCACCCGATTGGCACGTTCCAGCACCCGCACGCGTCGGCCGCGCTGCGCTGCGGTGAGCGCGCAGAACAGCCCGGCCGCGCCGCCGCCCAGGATCAAAACCTCACAATCGTGCATCGCGGACACAAGTGCGCCAATAATTTCATGTCGCCCATTGTCCCTTATCCCAGCCATGCCTTCTTTCGACGTCGTATCCGAAGTCAACCAACACGAGCTGACCAATGCGGTCGACACGGCCAGCCGTGACATCGCCAATCGTTTCGATTTGCGCGGCACCAGCGCCCGCATCGAGCGCGACGAGCTCAGCCTGACTTTGTACGCCGACAGCGAATTCCAGCTCGACCAGCTGCTTGACGTGCTACGCAAGCGGCTGGCCGGGCGTTACATCGACCTGCGTTGCCTGGATCTGGGCGACGTGCTGACCAATCTGGCGGGCGCGCGTCGGACGGTGACGATCAAGCAAGGGATCGAGCAGGCGCAGGCCAAGAAGATCATCGCCAAGATCAAGGAGGCCAAGTTCAAGGTGGATACCGCGATCACCGGCGAGAAGCTGCGCGTGAGCGGCAAGAAGCGTGATGACTTGCAGGACGTGATTGCACTGCTGAAGAAGACCGAGTTTGAGCTGCCCTTGCAGTTCGAGAATTTTCGCGACTGAGCCGAGGGTTGTCTGGCGTGCCAGTGGCACGCCTTACCCGGCGAAGGCTTGGGGCAAGGGCCCCAAGCACGTGCAGCAGCTATTGCGGGTCTACCGCTCCTACATCCCCGCTTTGGTAGGAGCGGCGCAGCCGCGACCCGTCTCAGAGCATCCCGGACAGCAGGGTCGCGATGCCGAGAAACGAGAAGAACCCCGCGATGTCGGTGACCGTGGTCAGGATGATCGACGAGGACTGCGCAGGGTCCTGACCCAGCCGCGTGAGCGCCATCGGCACCACCGCGCCGGCAAAGCCCGCGGCGACCATCGCCAAGACCATCGATGTGCAGATCACCAGCACCAGACCGACGGAGCCGCTCCAGAGCCACACGCCCAAGCCGCAGGTGGCGGCCACGGCAATGCCATTGACCAGGCCCACACCGACTTCCTTGCTGGTGACCGTGAACCATTGGCGCGCGGTGACTTCGCGCAGGGCCAGACCGCGCATGGTCACGGCCAGGGCCTGTGCGCCGGCATTGCCGGATTGACCGGCCACCACCGGCAGCAGCACGGCCAGCGCGGTGAATTGCGCGATGGTGTTCTCGAAGATGCCGACCACCGCCGCCGCCAGAAACGCGGTGACGAGGTTGATCTGTAGCCAGGGCAGACGCTTGCGCACCGCGAAAAGCGGCTTGGACAGCGCGCGTTCCTGCGGACTCACGCCGACCATCGCACCGATGTCGGCCGCGGCCTCTTCCTGAAGCGCCTGCACCAGCATGCTGTGCTGAATCAGGCCGATCAGCCGGCCGTCCAGGTCCACCACCGGCAAATCGGTGAGGCGGAATTTGTCGACCGTTTCCACCACCTCGTCGCGCGGGTCCATGGCATTGACCACGGCCGGTACCGCCTGCACCAGATCGCGCAGATAAGCTTCTGGCTCGGCCACGGCCAGCACCTGGATTGGGACCTGTCCGCTCAGACGATTCTGTGCATCGACCACGAACAAGCTGCGGGTGATGCGCCCGCGGGCGCGACGCAGCTGGTCTAGCGCTGCCGCCGCCGTCTGATCCGGGCGGAAGATCGGCACCCGCGTGTCCATCAAGCGGCCGGCGCTATCGTCCGGATAGGTCATCAGCTCGAGCAGTTGCTCACGCAATTCGGGCTGCAGCAGCTCCATCACGCGCGCGCGCTCGTCTTCGTCCAGCGCGGTGACAAAACGAATGGCTTCGGTCGGCAGCAGCTCCGCCAGGAGCGAACGTGCCAGCGAGTCGGGCAGGCCCGCGAGCATGTCGGCGCCGCGATCCGCCGCGAAGTAGGGCCAGATCACCGCGAGCGTGGCCGCCGATTGGCGCGCCAGCTCGTCGGCGGCTTCGTCCAGCGGCAAACCTTCCAGATGGCGCGCGGCGGAAGCCGGGTGTTCGCGCAGATAGCACCGGTTCAGGCGCTCGATCACCTCGGCAAGCTCGGCGTTCATGGTTCATCACCACTGCGGTCGAGGCTGGCCGCATTGCCGCGGCCTAGCACCAGACGCATCAGCTCGGTGCCGGTGTGCAGATAGGCCGATAGCAGGTGGGCCAGCAGCGAATCGGGCTGAGTGCTGGCCGGCTGCGGAAAGACCGAATGCAGCGCGCGACGCAGGCCCGCGCGCGACAAGGCGCCGAGCAAGGCGCCGTCCGGTGCGGTCACCGGCAGCAGCGCGTGATCGTCCCAGTCCGGCAGTTGCTCGGCCTCGTCCACATCCAGCGCATCCGACAGCGCGCGCAGATGGCGATCCGCCAGTCGCGACAGCGGCGTATCGGCCGGCACGTGTAGCAAGGCCGGCGTGGCCACCGCACCGGCATACAGATGACCCGCGCGCAGCAGAAACACCTGGGTGTCGTCTGGACGATTGCGTTGACGCAGCAGCTGCAGCGCTTCGCCGACGCTGCGATGCGCCGCCAGCGAGGGCACGTCGTAGTCAATCCAGGCGCCGACCGTATCCGGCGTGTAGGCCATGGAACGGCGCACGTGTTGCACCAGGCGCGCGGGCAGGGCGGACATTACCGCGCGGCGCGTTTCCGGTGGGCATACACGCAGCACGCTGACGCTGACCCGGCTGCCGCTCTCCTCCAAAATCGCCGCCGCACGCTCGCTGGGCATGGCCGCCAGACGTCGCGCCGCGCCGCCCGGCGTGAAGTGTTCGAGCAGGGGACCGGACAGTCGGGTTGGCAACTCGGCCAGCAACAGCGCGGCCTGTTCCGAGGTCATGCCTTCCAGCGCCCGCGCTGCAGCCTCGGGCTCGTGCTCAACGAAGGCACTGGCCAGTGCGAGGCTTTCAGTCATCGCCGCGATCCTCCGCCAGCAGGGTCGCGACCTGATCGTGGAAGCGCTGCGCCGGAATGTGCGCGCGACCGTCGGCGGTTTCGATCACCACGTCGGTCGGTGTGATCTCCAGGATCTCGCCTTCGATCTCGCCCAGACGGATGCGCGCGCCGGGTTGAAATTGTCGACGCAGGTAGTGCGTGCCGATGAGATTGGCCACCAGGCCGCGTGCGCCCAGCCCGAAGGCCAGCGAGAACGCCAGCAGCACCGAACCCAAGGCCACCGCGATCACCAGCGTGACGAAACTCACGTTCACACCCACCTGATGCATGCCGATGATCAGCGCGGTCAGGAAGGTTGCGGTCTGCGCCAGGCGCGAAACCAGTTCACGCTGCTCCACCTGGGCCGAGGCCAGCGCCTCCAGCAACAGATCGCGCACCAGCAGGCCGATCAGATGACCGGCGACGATGATCATCACGCCAAACAGCAAGGTGGGCAGATAGCGCAGCACGCTGCGCAACCACTCCGCCACGCCTGCGAAGCCGGCGAGGTCGGTGGCAAAGGTCATGAACAGCAGCAAGATGATCCAGAACGCCGCGGTACCGATTAGCCGCAGCATGGTCGGTGATACGCGCAGGCGCGACGCGCGCTCGGCTCGCAGCATCTGGTCCAGCCCGCGATTGATGCGCGTGCCCAGTCCGCGGATGCCAGCGCGTACCAGTCGTGCCACCACCCAGCCGAGCAACACGAGCAGCAACGCGCCGAGCAGGTCGGGCACGCGTTCTGCGAGCAACTGCATCAGCGCTGTGCTGCGCTGATTGAGAGCGTCCAGTGAGGTGGCGATCAGGTCCATGCGGAATTGGGTGGTGTTGGAGTCAGGCTCGCTGAGAGACCATATCCATATTGTAGGAGCGGCGCAGCCGCGACCCGCACGTAGCGCGAAAGACGGCCCGGCCGCTGCGCGGCGGGTGGTCGCGGCTGCGCCGCTCCTACATCAGCGCCTCTGTAGCGGCGCGAACCTGCAACCACTGCACTGCGCCACTGCCCGCAACGACGCCGCTCGCAAAGCACGCGGTCAGTAGATACCCACCGGTCGGCGCTTCCCAGTCCAGCATCTCGCCGGCACAGAACAGGCCGGGCTGCGCGCGCAGCATCAATTGCGCATCGAGTGATTCGAGCCGCACGCCGCCGGCCGTGCTGATGGCCTCCGCAATCGGCCGCGCACGCAGCAGGCGGATCGGCAGGCGCTTGATCAGCGCCGCGAGCGCAGTCGGATCGCCGCGTTGCGCCGCGCTTGCGAACTCGAACACCAGCCCCGCGCGCACGCCGTCCAGCCCGGTGGCGCGACGCAGGTGCTCGCCGATGGAGCGCTTGCCGCGCGGCTGCGCGAGCGCGCGGGTCAGCGCGGCCTCGTCGCGCTCGGGTGCAAGGTCGAGCAGCAGATCGGTGTGACCGTCGCACGCGATCCGCTCGCGCAGATCGGCCGACGCGGCGTAGATCAAACTGCCTTCCACGCCTTGCGCAGTCACGATGAACTCGCCCTGGCGCTCGATCTCGCGGCCCTGGGTGTCCTGCCAGCGCAACCGTACTGGCTTGACCGGCTGACCTGCGAAGCGCTGCGCGAAGTGCGGGCTCCAGTTGCACTCGAAGCCACCATTGGACGGCGCGAGCGCACGCAGGTTTGCGCCCAGCGCGCGCAAGTTGTCGGTCCACGTTCCATCGGAACCCAGCTCGGGCCAACTGGCGCCGCCGAGCGCCAGGATCACGGTGTCAGCGCGCAAGGTGAGCGCGCCTTGCGGCGTGTCGAAGCCCAGCAAAAATCCGTCCTGTTGCAGCGCTCTCTCTGCGACCTCGGACCGCGCCGTCGTGGCCATACCCTTCCTCCAGGGTGTGATCGCCTTCAGCCGATGGCTCACCTCAAATCGCACACCCTGCGCGCGCAGCCGGCGCACCCAGCCGCGCAGCAGCGGCGCTGCTTTCAGGTCAGAAGGGAACACGCGGCCCGACGTGCCGACAAAAGTCTCGACACCGAGGCCGCGCGCCCAATCGCGCAGGGCATCGGCATCAAACTCGCGCAGCCAGCGTTCCACGTCGGCGCTGCGCTCGCGGTAGCGCGTCACGAACGCGGGAAGCGGTTCTGCGTGGGTGAGATTCAAGCCGCCCTTGCCGGCGATCAGGAATTTGCGACCCACCGAGCCCATGCGCTCGTACACCGTCACCTCAAGGCCCGCCGCGCGCGCGACCTCGGCGGCCATGAGTCCGGCGGGTCCGCCGCCGACGATTGCGATACGAGTCATCGCGCCATTGTAGGAGCGACGCAGCCGCGACCCGCGCGCAGCGCGGAAGACGGCCCGGCCGCTGCGCGGCGGGCGGTCGCGGCTGCGCCGCTCCTACCGGGTCATGGCTGAAATGGTGCTGACATCAAGTGTCAGCGGGCGGAACTCAGGCGGATACAGGCGGCGCGTAGCGTGTTTCCCATCGAAGGCACTTCTCTTCGCACCCGCAAACCGGAGTCCACCATGAACCGCATTCAATCCTTCGCAGTGTCCTTCCTCACCGCCACCGCCACCGCCACCGCCACCCTGGCTTCGGTTGCGGTCACCACGCCGGCACAGGCTTGCACCAACTGCGGCCTCAAGCTCAACGGCATCAGCCTGAATGGGCTGCAGCTCAACGGCATCAATTTCAACGGGATGAAGCTCAATGGAATGCGCTTGAATGGGATTCGCTTCAATAGCATCAAATTCAACGGCATCCAGCTGCAGGGTCCGGTGATTCAAGGTCCTATCCTGCAAGGTCCGGTGCTCCAGGGTCCCTTGCTCCAGGGCGTCTCTCTACAGGGCATCACGACGACGGCGGTCGAAGTCGGGCAGTTCGTTGCTGTGACCCTGCCCAGCGGCGAGCGCGTGGACCTGCGCTAAGCGAGCCGCCCGCTCTTTCCACAACGGGCCCGCCGAATCTATTCGGCGGGCCGTTCTGCTTTTGTAGGAGCGGCGCAGCCGCGACCCGCGCGCAGCGCGAACGACGGCCCGGCTGCTGCGCGGCGGGCGGTCGCGGCTTCTCCGCTCCTACAATGGAGGTGCCGTGAATAGAACCCTTCTGGTCAGTCTGGTGCTCCTGCTCGTCGCGTGTGGCCGCGAGCAGCAAGCGCCCGCGTCCGCACCTGCCGCTGAACCGGCCGCGTCCGACGCCACGCTCACGGTCGAGGGCAGTGCCTTCGTACTGCGCACGGCGGATGGTCGCGTGTTGCGCGGGCCTGAATTGGAAGGCGCCATCGTGCATGTCGCGCTGGACGGCGATGCGGCGGCGCCGATGAAGCTGGCCTCGATCACGCCGGACCCCGAGAACGCCGACATCCTGCGCCACGAATTCCATACCCAGGACGGGCAGGGCGGCTGGAAGAGTGCCTGCGCGCCGAACAAGGACGGTGAAACCTGGGGACTGCCGTTGGATCTGCCGGTCGGGCATCCCGGCCGCGACGGTGATATCACGGTGAGCTGCGTGTCCGGCGTGGTCGCCAAGTGCGTGCGCTGGGGCTATCCGCCCTGGAGCAAGGGGCCAGGCGGCGAAGATCTGGCACCGTTTCATGCGTCCTGCGTGCGCATGGCGCGCGCCGACTACTGTGGCGACGGCCAACCGCATACGAAAGAAGGCACGTCCATCGACAACTTCGATGACCTGGGCATCCAGACCCGCGGCGCGGCTGATGACCCCAGCTATGTGTTCGAGGCCGGCTGGACGCCGCAGGGCGCGGTGTGTGTGAACCACACGCGTTGGACCGACGTGGTCACGTTGGACGCGCTCAAGACGCAATGCCCGCGCCTGGCCGCAGCGCCGCACTGCGACGAGATCACTGCTCGCAGCCTGGGCGCGCGCATGTTCAACGCCTCGCGAATCCAGTAGCAGCCGCGCGACCCAAACCGTAGGAGCGCCGCAGGCGCGACAGCCCGCCGCGCAGCGGCCGGGCGGTGGTTCGCGCTGCGCGCGGGTCGCGGCTTTGCCGCTCCTACCAGGCCCAGTCCCAAGCGGCGTCCCAATGTGGGTAGTGGCCGATGTCCTCGCGCAAGCCCGCGCGCAGTGGATTGCCGACGATGTAACGCGCCACGGTCTCGACATCCTCGTCATGCCGAACCGCATGATCGTGATACGCGCGCGCCCACACCGGCACACCGACGCGATCCAGCGCCAGATTGATGCGCGCCGCGCTGGCCGATTTGAATCGCCCAACCACGCGCGACAGCTCGGTGTTGTCACCTAACGCGAGCAGCCAGTGCAGGTGATCCGGCATCAGTACCCAGCACAGGGTTTGCGAATTTCCGATGAGGGCCGAGTCGTACAGGCAGGGCACCAC
>JBQTJH010000040.1:0-22323 GCA_052387335.1 Panacagrimonas sp.
CAGGGTGTGCATCACCTCGTAGATGGACTCGGAAACAAACGTGGTGGTGTCGAAGGGAATCGACCACTCGATTCCCGCCGGGAAGGTCTTGGATAGCTCCTTGAGCGCATCCTCCACGCCGTGCTTCACATCCAGCGCATTGGCATCGGGCAACTGGTAGATGCCGATGCCGGCAGAGGGCTCGCCGTTGAGCGTGTTGGAGCGCGTGTAATCGGTGGCGGCCAGCTCCACGCGGGCGATGTCCTTGAGTTGCACCAGCGCGCCATCGGATTGCGCACGCACCACCACGTTCTCGTACTCCGCCACGCTGCCCAGGCGACCACGCACATAGACGGCGTATTGTTTTTCCTGCCCTCGCGGCGCGGGCTCGGCACCGACCGTACCCGCTGGCGCCGCCACGTTCTGTTCGTTGAGCACGCTGGCGATGTCCTGCGTGGTCACGCCCAGCCGCGCCATTTTTTCCGGGTCCAGCCAGATACGCATGCCGTAGTCGCGCGCACCAAACACGATCACCTGCCCGACGCCGGGCACGCGCGCAATCGCGTCGTAGACGTTGAGCGTGGCGAAGTTGCTCAGGAACAGATAGTCGTAGCGCGGATCGGTGGCGCGCAGTGCCAGCAGCATCAGAATCTGCGGCTGACGCTTGGTCACGCTCACACCCTGGCGCACCACTTCCTGCGGCAGCTGTCGCTGCGCAATTGCGACACGGTTCTGCACCTGCACCGCGGCGATGTCCTGATCGGTGCCGATATCGAAGGTGATGGTGAGCGCGTAAGAGCCGTCGTTGCCGCTCTTGGAGCTCATGTACAGCATGTCTTCGACGCCGTTGACCTGCTGCTCGATCGGTGCGGCGACGGACTGTTCGACGGTGGCCGCGTCGGCACCCGGAAAGCTGGTGGACACGACAATGGACGGCGGCACGATCTGCGGATAGCGCGCCACGGGAAGCTGCGTCAGCGCGATGGCGCCGGCGATGGTGATGAGGATCGAGATGACCGCCGCGAAGATCGGACGGCCGATGAAGAAATTAACCATGTGGGATTAGGGCCTGTTAACCATCATTTGATCACTGCGGCCGCGTCTGTTTTGCCCCAGCGCAAGGAAGGAGGAGCGTGATGTGTTGGACATACATGAGCGACGACAGACGCAGCGATGGGACAAAACAGGCCGGCCCCGAAGGGTTGCCCTCTGATTTTCCGCCATGCCGCGTTGCTCCCTCCTCATTTGCAATAAGCAAACCTCGTCGGTCGCGCCTTGCCTGGCGAAAAATCAGGGGGCAACGCAGCGACCAAATGATAGTTAACAGGCCCTAGGCGCCCGGTGCGTCAGCGGTCTGCGGCGCAACCAGCAGGCCCGGCTTCATCTTCTGCACACCCTCAATCACCACCCGCTCACCGGCCTTCAGGCCTTCCTGCACCAGCCAATCGGACCCGATGCGCGTGCCCAGGCGCAGGTCACGACTCTGCGCCTTGTTGTCGGCGTCGATCACCCACACCGAGGTCTTGCCCTGCAGCTCCTGCACCGCGCGCTGAGGAATCAGCAGGGCATCGGCGACGCGATTGGTTTCCACCACCACGCGAGCGAACTGACCGTCCAGCAATTCGCCCTGGGCATTGTCCACGCGCAACCGCACCGGCAAGGTGCCGGTGTTCTGATCCACCGCCGCCTCAATGAAGTTCAGCCGCGCCGGATGCGGATACTCGGCACCGTCGGCCAGGATCAAGCGAAACGCCAGATCCGGATTGGGTTTCTCGCGGGTGAAGCCGAAGCGGTGCTGCAGCTCCAGCATGCGCCGCTCGCTGATGCTGAAGTTCACGTACATCGGGTCGGTGTCGTACACCGTGGTCAACAAGGTCGTATACGCCGTGACCAGTCCGCCGACCCGCAACTGCGCGCGACCGACAATGCCGTCGATCGGCGAGGTCACGGTGGTGTAATCCAGGTTCAGTTCAGCGGTCTTGAGCGCGGCCTGCGCCGAGTCCACCGACGCGCGCGCAGCGGCACGCCGCGCCGTCACGGCGTCGACTTCCTGCTGGCTCACGGCATTGAGTTTGGCCAGCGGCGCCACGCGTTCGTAGTCGCGCTCGGCCTGCTCCATCGCCGCCTGCGCCTGCGCCACTGCCGCGCGTGCCTCGGAACGCGCGGCCAGATAGGGCTGCGAGTCGATCACGAACAAGACCTGGCCCTTCTTCACGAACGCGCCTTCCATGGCGTCCTGCTTGTCCAGCAGACCGCCGACTCTTGGACGGATCTCCACGGTGTTGAAGGCCTCGGTCTCGGCCACGTATTCCACCGTGATGCTGGCCTCGCGCGGCTGCAGGACCTGCACCATGACCTCCGGTGGCGGCGACGCGGCAGGCGCCGTGGAGTCGGAACAACCCGCCAGCAGCGACAACACGCAGGCGGCAGCGAAAGGCAGTCGAAGGAACATGATCTGGACCAGCAGAAGGCGGGCACATTATTGTTAGCATGCTAATATTTCGTCAAGCATGTAACGACACCAGGCCTGTGTATCCATCCCGCGAACAACCCGATTACCGCTTCGCCAACCTGTTGCGGGAGACCTATTGGCTGATGCGCGAGGCCATCGACCTGCGGCTGGCGCCCATGGGCCTGTCGCACGCGCAGTGGCGACCGCTGATCTGCCTGTATGCGCACGACGGTCCGATGACCCAGACGCAGCTGGCGCGCGCGCTGGGGCTGGAGTCGCCCACCGTGGTGCGGCTGCTGGATCGGCTGACCGACAAGGACTGGATCGTGCGGCGCAGTTGTCCGCAGGACCGGCGCGCCTACCACGTCATGCTCACGCCCAAGGCGCGCAAGCTCTGTGTGGAGATCGACAAGGTCGTGACCCAAGTGCGTCACGCCGGCATGGCGGACGTGGCCGCGGCCGAACTCAGCGCCGCCATCGGTGTACTCGAGCGCGTTCACCGCCAATTCACCGCGCTGGTGCAGGCTCCGCCACAAGCGCAGCAGACCGAAGGGCCCATCGCACCGCGCAAGCGGACTCGGAAAGCCAAGCCCATCGAATAGAATGCGCGACCTTGCGGCAGCGCAGGACCGCAGACATTCATAACAAACCGGCCTCAGGACCCCTTCATGAGCTTTCGTTTGCGCCGCCCCGGCCATTTGATCAGCCCGCTGATCCTGAGCCTGGGCCTGTCCTTCACGGCCCATCCGGCGATGGCCTTCGATCTGGACGAGGTGGCAGAGAAGGCTCGGGTGTTGGCGACGACGCCGTACAAGGCGCCCGAAACGCAGATCCCGCGTGAGCTGCTGGACCTGAGTTACGACCAGTACCGCGATATCCGCTTCAAGCGCGACCAGGCGATCTGGGGCAAGCGCGATCTGCCGTTCGAGGTCCAGCTGTTCCATGTGGGGCAGTACTTTCGCCACCCGGTGCGGATCAATCTGCTGGGCGCCGACGGTGTCATCCCGCATCCGTTCAAGTCCAGCCAGTTTCACTACGGCCGGCTCAATCCTCAGCTCAAGCCCGAAACCTACGGCGATATCGGCTACGGCGGGCTGCGGGTGCATTTCAATCTGAACCGGCCCGACTACAAGGACGAGGTGCTGGTGTTCCAGGGCGCCAGTTACTTCCGCGCGCTGGGCCAGCAGCAGCGCTACGGGATTTCTGCGCGTGGCCTGGCGGTGGACACCGGCATGCTCTCGGGCGAGGAGTTTCCGATCTTCACCGAGTTCTGGGTGGTGTGGCCGCGCAGCAAGGACCAGCATCTGGTGATCTATGCTCTGCTCGACTCGCGCCGCGTCACCGGCGCCTATCGCTTCGAGCTGCGTCCTGGCGACACCACGACCATGGACGTGCGTTCACGCCTGTACCTGCGCGAGGGCGTGTCCAAGCTGGGCATCGCACCGCTGACCAGCATGTTTTATTTCGGTGAGAACCAGCGTCCGGCCAACGAGGACTATCGCCCAGAAGTGCATGACTCCGACGGCCTGCTGGTGCACAGCGGCAGCGGCGAGTGGATCTGGCGGCCGCTGGTCAACCCCAAGCGCCTGACGGTGACTTCGTTCGCCACCACCCATCCCAAGGGCTTCGGCTTGATGCAGCGCGATCGCGACTTCGTCCACTACGAGGATCTGGAAGCGCGCTACGAGCTGCGCCCCAGCACCTGGGTGCAACCCAAGGGCGATTGGGGCGCCGGCCGGGTCGAGCTGGTGCTGCTACCGACGCCGGACGAAACCAATGACAACGTCGTCGCTTACTGGGTGCCGGATAACCCGCCGCCGCCGGGCCGTCACTACGACCTGGCGTACCGGCTGTCCTGGCAGATGAAACAGGAAGCGCGTCCGCCGCATGGCTGGACGGTGCAGTCGCGTCGCGGCCAGGGCTGGTTTCGCGAGCCGGATGATTCGATCCGCATGATCGTTGACTTCGACGGCCCTAAATTGCGCGAACTGCCGGAGGATGCACGCGTGCTGGGCGCCATGTGGCTAGGCGACAACGGCGAGTTGATCGAACGCCAGGCGTATCGCAACGAGGTCACCGGCGGCTGGCGGCTGGCGTTTCGCTTCCGCCGTCTGGACGCCGACAAACCGGTGGAGATGCGCGCCTTCCTCAAGAACGACCAGGACGTGCTGACCGAAACCTGGAGCTACCTGCTTCCCCCGTGAACCAGGACAGGCCCGTCAGCTTCGCAGCCGAGCAGGCGTCGGATCGCATCGCGGCGTATCTGGATCAGCTGCCGCTGGGCGCCGAACAGCGCGCGCAGCTTGAATCCCGCGTGACGGAACAAGAGCCGCTCGCGCGCCTTCATCAGATCCACCAGACCCTGCAGTCGGACGATGCGGCGGCGCTGTCCTCGCCGCTGCTCGGCAGCGTCGCGCAACGCCTGAAACTGGCCTGGCAGCACCGACCGCTGCGGGGCGATGTGGAACTGGACCTGGCCCTGCAGAGTGATCGACGTGGTCATGCGCGACTGGTTGCAACGCCACCGCTGGCGCGCGCCTCGATGACAGCGCTGCCCTGGGACACCAACCTGATCGCGCGCATCGCGCGCGGACTGCGCGCGCGCTGGTTTGGTTTGCGCGGACGCATGAGCAGCCGTCATGACGACGGCCTGCCCGACACCGCCGTACCCGACGCCGACCGCGAGGTGCACTGGCTGGGCGCGGCGCGCCTGCGTCGTCTGGTGCTGGTCGCGCTGGTGCTCGGTCAGACCTGGCTGGCCGCCTACTTCATGACGGCGATCCTCCCCTACCACGGTAGTCACTGGCTGGAGATGCTGATCCTGGCGCTGTACTCGATCCTGTTTGCCTGGGTCGGCATGGGCTTCTGGACCGCACTGATGGGGTTCTGGGTGCTGGCACGCGGTAAGGATCGCTTCTCGATCTCCGCCACCGCCGCGCCCGATCTGGAGATTTCCGACGAGGCCCGTACCGCCATCCTGGTGCCAATCTGCAACGAAGACGTAGCACGCGTGTTTGCCGGCATCCGCAGCACCTACGACTCGCTGGCACGTACCGGCGAGCGCGACCACTTCGACTTCTACATCCTCAGCGACACCAGCGACGCCGACACGCGCGTGGCCGAGGTCGAGGCCTGGCTGAAGCTGTGCCGCGAGGTCAAGGGCTTCACTCATATCTTTTACCGACGTCGCACCAACCGCATCCGCCGAAAGTCCGGCAACGTCGCCGACTGGTGCCGGCGCTGGGGCAGCAAGTACCGCTACATGATCGTGCTCGACGCCGACAGCGTCATGAGCGGCGCCTGCCTCAAGCGTCTGGTGCAGTTGATGGAGGCCAATCCCAAGGCGGGCATCATCCAGACCGCGCCGCGCGCGGCCGGTCGCGACACCTTGTACGCGCGTATCCAGCAGATGGCGACGCGCGTGTACGGCCCGCTATTTACCGCCGGCCTGCACTACTGGCAGCTGGGTGAGAGTCACTACTGGGGACACAACGCCGTTCTGCGCGTGGCGCCGTTCATGCGGCATTGCGCGCTGGGCAAGATCGAGGGCAAGGGGCCGCTTGCGGGCGAAATCCTCAGTCACGATTTTGTCGAGGCGGCGCTCATGCGTAGCCATGGCTGGAGCGTGTGGATCGCCTACGACCTGCCGGGCTCTTACGAGGAGATGCCGCCTTCCCTGCTGGACGAGTTGAAGCGGGATCGCCGCTGGTGCCAGGGCAATCTGCAGAACTTCCAGCTGTTCACGGCCAAGGGGCTGCATCCGGCGCATCGCGCGGTGTTCATGACCGGCGTCATGGCCTATCTGTCGGCACCGCTGTGGTTCCTGTTTCTGGTGCTGTCCACGGCACTGCTGGCAATGAACGTGATGGCCGAGCCGGTGTATTTCCGCGAGCCGTATCAGCTGTTCCCGCTGTGGCCGGAGTGGCATCCGGAGTGGGCCATCCGCCTGTTCGGCGCCACCGCAACCTTGTTGTTCCTGCCCAAATTCCTGGCCGCGATGCTGCTGCTGATCCGACCACAGGAACTGCGCGGATTCGGTGGACCGCTGCGCATGCTGGGCAGCGTAGCGCTAGAAACCCTGTTCTCTGCACTGCTCGCGCCGGTACGCATGCTGTTTCACACCAAGTTCGTGGTCGGGGCGCTGCTGGGCTGGAAGCTGGTGTGGAAATCACCGCCGCGTGGCGACAACGAAACCCGCTGGCGTGAGGCACTTGAAAAGCACGGTGGCGGCACCCTGCTGGGCCTGCTCTGGGCCGGCGGCGTGTACTGGCTGGATCCCGGCTTCTTGTGGTGGCTGCTGCCCGTGGTCGGCAGCCTGATCCTCTCCATTCCCTTGTCCGTGTGGTCTTCGCGTGTGCGCCTGGGCCGCACCTTCCGCGAGCGACGCCTGTTCCTGATTCCGGAAGAGTCCATTCCGCCGCGCGAGCTGCGCTGGTTATGGATGGCGGTGCGCAAGGTGCGTGGGCCGCTCGCAGATTTTCGACGCGCCGCGGTAGACCCGGTGACCAACGCCATGATGTGCGCCGCCGGCATTCCGCGCCTGCGCAGACCCGCGGCCTTGATGGAACAGCGCGATCAATTGATTGAACGCGCACTCAGCGAAGGCCCTGATGCCCTGGGTGACGTACCGCGCAATGTGCTGTTGCACGACCCCATGCTGCTCAGCCGTTTGCACGCGCGTATCTGGACCGCACCGCGCGTACATCCGAGCTGGTTTGCTTAGCGGCGAGTCGAAGGCGGCCAAAGAAAAACGGCCACGGATTTCGCGAATGAACGCGGATAAATCCTGATTGCGCCATCGCAGTTATCCGCGTTCATTCGCGTGATCCGTGGCAAAAATACTTCTCCGGTTCAGCCCATGTGGCTCGTAAGCGGGTTCGCAATCAGCCCACAAGAACCACGGATTCGCAGCCGTCCTTGTCATCCAAGCTTCACCGCGTCTTCATTTTTCATCCATAGGACTTTCATAGATTTCTCGGCGTTAAATCACGAGAAATCCAGATGTCCGCCATCCTCGAAGACGGTGTGCTGCGCAGTGATCTTGGTCAAATTGAGGTGCCGCGTTTCAGCGTGAGCTTCGCTCGCGATGACGCCGAGGTACGCGAGTCGCAGCAATTGCGTTACCAGATTTTTGCCGAAGAAATGGGCGCGCAGATCGACGGCGGCGACGCCGGCCTGGACCGCGACGCCTACGATCCCTGGTGCCGCCATCTGCTGGTGCGCGACAACAGCAACGGCCGCATCGTTGCGTGCACCCGTATCCTCACTGACGATCAGGCGCCCAATGCTGGCGGCTTCTATTCATCCGGCGAATTCGACCTGGCGATGATCGACAGCCTGCCCGGTCGGGTGATGGAAATTGGCCGCACCTGTGTTGATCGCGAGTATCGCAACGGCGCGGTCATCGCCACGCTCTGGCAAGGCATTGCCGGCTACATCACCGCACACGGCTTCGATTATCTGTTCGGCTGCGCCAGCATTGGCCTGGAGGACGGTGGTGCACAGGCACACGCGATCATCCAGCAGATCAAGGCCAAGCATCTGACACCGGACTATCAGCGCGTACGGCCGTATTATCCGCTGCCCGCCGTCGATGGTCGCAGTGCCGACAAGACGCGCATGCCACCCCTGCTCAAGGCCTATCTGAGTCTGGGCGCCAAGGCCTGCGGCGACGCGTATTGGGATCGTGACTTCAACTGCGCCGACGTGTTCATGCTGCTCAATGTCACCGACCTGAATCCGCGCTACGCACGTCACTTCCTGGATCGCTCGGTCGCGACGGGCGAGGAGCGGCTCGCGGCGCATGGCTGAAGTGCGGCCGCTGGACCCGGACCGGGTCGAGGCAGACGCGCTGGATCAAAGTCTGCCTGCGCAGTTGCGCGAGCAGATTCGTTTTGTCTGGCGCAGCGCGCAGCTACTGATTCACGTGGCCTTCGGCCTGCTGATCGCGCTGGCCGTACACCTGGATTTCAGTCATCGGCTTTCGCCGGAGAAACTCGCTGGGTTCTGGTCGCGCGGTTTGCTGCGCATTCTGGGCATTCGCTGGCGCGTGCGCGGGCATGCGCCGGTATCGCACGGTGTCATCGTGGCCAACCACGTGTCCTGGCTGGACATCCCGCTGCTCGTGGCCAGCCTGCCGACGCGCTTCGTCTCCAAGTCCGAGGTGCGTCACTGGCCGGTGGCCGGCTGGCTAGCGGACGCCGCCGGCACCTTCTATCTGCGACGTGGTCAGGGTGGGTCACGGCCGCTGCTCAATCGGCTGGTGCCGTTTCTGCGCGAGGGCGGCAGCGTGGCCTTCTTCCCCGAGGGCACGACCAGCGTCGGCAAGGACCTGCTGCCCTTCCATCCGCGACTGTTCGCCGCGGCGGTGGAAGCCGCCTGCCCGCTGCAAGCCATCGGCATCCGCTACAGCCTCGGCACAGACGGTACCAATGTCGCGCCCTTTGTCGGCGACGACGATCTGGTGTCGCACCTGCTGCGCCTGCTACGCAACCCGGAACTCACGGCGGAGCTGCTGATTGGTCAGGCGATGGATCCGGCCGGCCAGACCCGCGAGCACTTGGCCGAACAGGCCCGCGCCTGCATCCAGACCCAGCTCGGCCTCAGCTGAATCACCGCTCAGTGGCTGATGGACGCCGGGGCGAAGGCGTAAAATCCGGGCCATGAGCACTCCCTCCACCCCGCCGCCGGTCGTTCCCGGCGTCAAGCTGCGTGGCGCCGACAAGATGGCGCGCATCCCCGTCAAGTTCGAAGCCACGGTCACGGCACCGCGCAAGCCCGCGTGGATTCGCGCCAAGCTCGGCCATTCGGCGGAAGTGGATCGCATCAAGGCCATCCTGCGGGCGCAGGGTCTGCACACGGTGTGCGAGGAAGCCAGCTGCCCCAATCTGTCCGAGTGCTTCGGCAAGGGCACTGCGACTTTCATGATCATGGGCGACATCTGCACGCGGCGTTGCCCGTTTTGCGATGTGGCGCACGGCCGCCCCAAACCGTTGGATACCGAGGAGCCGCGCAAGCTGGCGCAGACCATCGCCGCCATGAGCCTGAAGTACGTGGTCATCACCAGCGTCGATCGTGACGATCTGCGCGATGGCGGCGCCGCGCATTTCGCCGAATGCATCCGCGAATCCCGCGCGGCCAGTCCGAGCTTGAAGATCGAAGTGCTGGTCCCTGATTTCCGCGGCCGCATGGACCCGGCATTGGCCATCTTCAAGGACGCGCCGCCGGATGTGTTCAATCACAACCTGGAAACCGTGCCGCGCCTGTACAAACAGGCCCGTCCCGGTTCGGACTACGACTGGAGCCTGGATCTGCTAGAGCGCTTCAAGGCGCTGCATCCAGAGGTGCCGACCAAGTCCGGGCTCATGCTGGGCTTGGGCGAAGAAATTACCGAGATCGAGCAGGTGATGCGCGACCTGCGCGCGCATGGCGTGGACATGCTCACGCTCGGCCAGTATCTGCAGCCTTCGAAGAATCATCTGCCGGTGTCACGTTTCGTCCACCCCGACGAGTTCGAACGCCTGCGCGTGCTGGGCGAGGACATGGGCTTTGCCCACGTGGCCAGCGGTCCGATGGTGCGATCAAGCTATCACGCCGATCAGCAGGCACATGGCGTGATCGACCACAGCCTAGCGTAAGGCTCAGACGCGCGGCACCATCGGCGCAGCGCGCCGCAGCAGGGCCTCGAACTCGGCGGCTGACACCGCCTCGCTGTACAGGAATCCCTGCAACACCGGGCAGCCGAGTTCACTCAGCGTCTCGGCCTGCTGCGCAGTTTCCACACCCTCGGCAATCACCTGCAAATGCAGCGATTGCGCCATCGCGATGATGGCGCGGATCACCGCTACGTCGCGCTCGCCATCCAGTTCGCGGACAAACGACTGATCGATCTTGATCGCATCCAGCGGCAGCTTGCGCAGGTAGGACAGTGAGGAATACCCGGTTCCAAAGTCATCCAGCGCCACCGCAATACCCAGGTCACGGATGGCGCCGAGCGTGCGCTTGGCGGCGTCGAAGTCGGTGATCAGCACGCTCTCGGTGACTTCAAACAAAAGACATTGCGGGCTGGCGCCGGTGTTGCGCACCACATCGCGTACGCGCGCCACCAGATCCGGACTGTGAAAGCGCGCCTCGGAAATATTGACCGCGATGCGTAGGCGCGGCTCAAACAACTGCCATGAGGCCAGCCGCGAACACACGGCGGTGAACACCGCGTCGTCCAGCGCATAGGTCAAGCCCGCGGCATCGGCGGCCGGCACGAAGACGCTGGGGCTGATGAACCGACCGTCCGACAAAGGCCAGCGCGCCAGCGCTTCGGCACCGACGATGCAGGGTCCGTCGATACCGGAGACCTGCGGCTGGAAATACGGCAGCAGCAGGTCGTTCTCCAGCGCTTCGCGCAAGCCGGTTTCAATTTGGCCCGACAGGCCCGAGCCGCGGCGCCGCACACGCGCCGCCGTTGCGCCTTGCGGACCCAGGCTCGCCACACGCCCCAGATCGGCCTGTACGCGATGCAGCAGTTCGAAGGCGCTGTCACCCTCATGAGGGCTGAGCGCCACCGCGATACCGCTGGCAACCGGATAGGGCATGCCGTCAAACCAGACTTCGGTCAACAAGGCATCCTGGGTGCGTGCGGCGACGCGCTCGGCGTACTGCTTGAGTTGCAAACCTTCGAGGCCGACGTGCGGCAGCATCACTACGAGCAGGTCATCGTCGATGCGCGCCAGCAACTCCATCGGCTTGAGATGCGAGCGGATGCGAAACGCGATCGCCGCCAACAGCCGCGCCTGCGCGGCCCGGTCCAGCGACGAGGCGCCGACATTCAAATCACGGATCTCGAACGCGATAACGGCCAGCGAGGCGCTCTCCAGACGGGCGTGCTGCAAGGCCTGTTTGAGCCGCTCCAGGAACACTTCGCGGGTTCGCAGGCCAGAGGCCGGATCGTGATCCAGAGCAAAACGCGCCTGCGCAATGGCCTCATCGCGCTCACGCAGTTGCGCGCGCAGCTCGGCGTTCTCTTGTTCGAGCTGAGCCAGCCGCTCCGCGGCGGCGGTCTCGATTTTCGCGAGCGTCAAGCGCCGACCGCTATCGCCCCGATGCAACTCCCCTGAATCCATTCGCTGGGCCCCCAGCCCATTGCTGCCATGCGCGACATTCGCAATTTGATACGCGTCGCTGCATTGATCGTTCAACTTGTGCATCGATCATGCCCGCGCGCCGGGCAAAGTACCAACTAGGGCCTGTTCACACTACGGCGCTCGCTGCGGCGGAGGTCGCTTTGGCGCAGCGCAAGGAAGGAGCGACGTGATGTACTGGACGTACATGAGGAGCGACTAACGCCGCGATGCGCCAAAGCGGCCCCGCCTCCGATTGGGCTTACGCGGGAGTGACATTGAGTCACTCCCGCGCTGGGACCCAATCGGGTTGCGGCCAAAATTCCGCCATGCGGCGTTGCTCCTTCCTCATTTGGAATAACCAAATCGCGTCAGTCGCGCCTTGCCTGGCGGAATTTTGGACTCGCAACGCAGCGACCGACGTAGTGTGAACAGGCCCTATGGAACAACCTCTACATGCAGCTCGCGCTGATCGACACGCCCGTACTCGTCGACAGCACTCAGCTGAAACCGTCCAGGTCGTGACGGTACCCAAGCCAGCGCAACACCGGGCGCACTGGCGCCGACGAACGACTCGTCAACGAACCAGAACAAGGTCCGTGCATCGCCCTCGGCGTGCGCGTTGAACGTCAGGCTTTCGCGCCCGAGTTGTGCCGCGCGCAGGCTGTAGCTCACGCCCTCGCGCGGCGACACGATCTGCGGGGTGGCGCCCGCAGCAAGGATTGGCGCGCAATCACCCGGCGGCGGTGGCCGGTGCCGCGGAGTGCCCGCCTGCGCGAACAGGCGCATCAAGTCGGACGACCAGAACTCGTGCAACTCCCAGCGCACCGATCGTGGATCAAACGGCGGACAGGCCTGACGACCGCTGCGCATATCGACCGGCACGCGCCGATGGACTTGCGACAAGCGAATAGGCGAAACACCGGGAATGAAGGATGTAAATTTGCGCTGCGGGCAGTCGGCATTGGGCAAATCACCGGAGGCGGCACATACCTCTACCTGACGCAGCTGCGGTGGCTGCACCACCGCAGGTTCGACATAGCCGGGCAAGGCGCGCAGCGCATCGACCATATGAAAGAACAGCGGCGCCGCCGCGTGCACACCGACGAAGGCGGGATTCGAGCGGCCGTCAAACTCGCCGATCCAGACTGCGAGCACATAGGGACCGAATACACCCACGGTCCAGGCATCGCGAAAACCCCAGGACGTGCCGGTCTTCCAGGCCAGCGGGCGACCCGCACCGATACCTTGAATAAGCAGGTCATCGGGGCGCGGATTCTGCCTCAGCATCTCCAGACTCATGAAGGCGGCTTCGGCCGACAGCACGTGTGCAGTTGGCGTGCTCGGCGGGTCGTCATGCGTATAGCGCAGCGCACGCAGCTCTCCCCGATTCGGCAAGCATGCGTAGAGACGCAGCATCTCCTCCATCGTCACTTCGCCGCCGCCCAAGGCCAGCGCCAGACCATAGTGCGCCTCGGTCGCCATCGCCTCGACTCCGCCCTTGCGCAGGAACACGTGGAAGCTCGGCTCGCGCAACTGCGAGGCCAAGGCCACCGCCGGCACATTGCGTGATCGGATCAACGCCTGGGTTGCGCTGATTGGACCCACAAACGCGCCATCGAAATTTTCCGGCGTGTAAGGGCCAAACGCAGTGGGTGCATCCTTGAGCATCGACTCTGGATGAATGAGGCCCTGATCGATAGCCAGCGCGTAGATGAAGGGTTTGAGCGCGGAACCCGGCGAGCGTTTAGCGCGCGTACCGTCGACCTGGCCGTGCAGATCGGCATCGTAGAAATCGGCCGAGCCGATCACCGCCCTGACGCCCATGTCGCGCCAGTCCAGCAGCATCGCAGACGCGTTGCGCAAACCCCGATCGCGCCGACGCGCGACGTAATGGCTCAAGACGCGCTCCAGCGCACGCTGCATTCGCAGATCCAGAGTGGCCTGGATACGCACCGCAGCGGGACGCTCGGCCAGTAGATTGGCCGCCAGATGGGGCGCGGCAAAAGACAGGTCGCCAAGCGCGCGATACGACTGCGGCAGTTGCAGCAGGCCGCGATCCGGCTCGTCTTGCGGGTGCAGCTGCACCCAACGCTCAAACAACCGCTGTCGTGCCGCGCGCAGTGCCGACGGTTCTGCCTGTGATCGCGGCGCACGCAAACTGGGTGCCTGCGGGATCAGCACCAGGCTCAGCGCTTCGGGCAGTGACAAGCGATCTGCAGACTTGCCGAAGTACACCAGGCTGGCCGTACCCACGCCCTGGATATTGCCGCCGTAGGGCAGCAGATTGATGTGCGCTTCGAGCAGTTCGCGCTTGCTGTAGCGTGCTTCCAGCCACAAAGCGAGCGCGATCTGCCGCAGCTTGCCCGGCGCTCGACGCGTATCCAGGCGGTAGTAGAGCCGCGCCAGCTGCATCGTCAGCGTCGAAGCACCCTGGCGCGCGCCGCCGGTAAGCAGCGCGTGTGTGGCGCGGACCAGCGCCAGTGGATCGACGCCGGGATGAAGATAGAAATGCCGATCTTCGTGCAGCAACAGCGCCTGGATGAAGCGCGGCGATACCTGGTCCAGTGCGGTCCACAGGCGGTACTGCTCATCCGGCGCCAAGCTCAAACGCAGGAGCAGGCCCTGCCTATCAAATACGGCCTGAGATTGACCGATGCGATCCGCCAGCGGCGGGTGCGGCCAGACGCGAATCAGCAGTAGCGCGACACCAACAACCGTCGCCAGACCTAGAACTAGGTGGATGCGCAGAGCGCGTACACGCGCCGACGGGTGGCGCATGAGTGCGCCCTACGCCAAGGCCTCAGACGGAGAAGGAGGACCCGCAGCCGCAGGTGGTGCTTGCATTGGGATTGCGGATCACAAACTGCGCGCCTTCCACATTGTCTTTGTAGTCAATCTCAGCGCCGGTGAGGTACTGCATGCTCATGGGATCCACCACCAGCCGGACGCCGTGATTCTCGACCTGCACATCGTCGTCCTCGGCCGCAGTGTCGAACTTGAAGCCGTATTGAAAGCCAGAGCAGCCGCCGCCGCTGATGAATACGCGGAGCACCTGGTCGGGATTGTCTTCCTCGTCCAGCAACTCGCGGACCTTGCGCGCCGCAGAGTCAGTGAAGACCAGCGGGATGTCCGCCGTTTGCGTCGCAGAAATCGTTTCAGTTTGCATCGTCTTTAACCTCCACTGCTGCCGCCGGGAGCGGCCAGCTTGGCGCGCCGCAGATCGCGGATATCTGCCAACGCGACATCACTACGCGTTTCGTGCACCGAACTCGGTACCCGATCACCTGTCGGGTCATGCACCATCTGACCATTCACCGCGGCGCCGCCCTGCACTTCCAGAACGTTGTAGTAGACATTGCCGTTGACCCGCGCGTGCGCGGCAAGCGTCATCTTCTCGCTGGCGTGCACATTGCCCGACACCGATCCATTGACTACCAGAATGGGGACGCTGACATCGCCTTCAATGGATCCGGTTTCGCTGACCGACAGCGAGGCCTGCTGCCCGGCGGCGGCCAGCACCTTGCCCTTGATGGCGCCGTCCACGTGCAAGCCTCCGGAAAACAGCACGTCGCCACGGATTTCCGTGTTACTGCCGATCAGGGTGTCGACCGTGGTCGGCTTGCGCCGGCTGGCTTGATCCTTGTTGCTGAACAGACTCATCCCTACTCCTTGCCTGCCGCGACCAGTCGCGACCAATCGAAGGCCTCTTTCACAGGAACCGGTGCTGATCGACCGTCCTGCACCTCCAGAGTAACCGTTAGCCGGGACGGCAGGAATCCGCTGGGCAACAGCATCTCGCCGCTAAACTCCTGAAACGCCCGGAATGAGAACGCCTGATCGCCGGCCTCGCCCACCATCAGGTCAGGCAGTTCCAGGGTCTGCAACTGCTTGCCCACCAGACCCTCGATCTGGAAATTGAAGCGGCCCGCGGCGGTGCGATCGCGACGCACGGGCTGCACCAGTACCATGTCGTAGCGCCAGATATCGGCGGCTTGGCCCGGCCGCACCGCCAGACGCAGCACGCGCACGCCGGCCCGCGTCTGCTCGGGTGACACGATGTTGCGGTAGAACGCGAGTTGTTCGCGCAGATCGGCCACTTCGTGCTCGAGACTGGTCATCGAGCGCCGCACTGCCTCGCAGGCCTGGATATCGATCTCGCAGGAGCGCGCTTCGAAGGTGCTGCGGCCGCGCAGCGTGTCCAGCTCCTGGCGAACGCTGCGCAGTTCCAGGCTCAGCCGCCGGCGTTCTTCGCGCAACAGTCCGACTTCGGATTTCGGATCGCCGAACAGCGGCTGCGCCGGGTGCACCCGCAGTCGGTAGACGGTATACGCGCCGGCAAGCATCGCCACGATCACACCCGCCGCTACCGACCAGCGCAGCCAGGGGCGGTGCTGCCCGACCACGATGCGTGGCTGCGTCACGACGAATCAGGGCGCAAGTGCAGGTGATTCCAGACCCTGGGTTTCGGGGAAGCCGAACATCAGGTTGAAGCACTGCAAAGCCTGACCAGACGCACCTTTCACCAGATTGTCGATCACCGACAGGATCACCAGGGTCTTTCGGTCCGGAGCGCGATGCAGCGCGATGCGGCAGACATTGGCGCCGCGCACGCTGCGTGTTTCCGGATGCTCGCCGGCCGGCATCACGTCCACGAACGGTTCGCCCTTGTAGCGCAGTTCGTAAAGGTGCTGGAAATCGGTTTCGGGATCCTTGGGACGCACGTATAGCGTGGCGTGAATGCCGCGGCTCATGGGCGTCAGATGCGGCACGAAGGTGAGCGACACCGGCTGTTCGGCAAACTTCGTCAGCTGCTGTTCGATCTCCGGCCCGTGACGATGCCCGGACACCGCATAGGCCTTGAAGCTGTCTGTGGCCTCGCAGTACAGCGAACCAATCTTGGCCTCGCGCCCTGCGCCGCTGACACCGGATTTGCAGTCCGCAATGATGCCGTCGGTGTGGATGGCACCGAGTTCCAGCAGCGGCATCAAACCCAGTTGCACTGCCGTGGGGTAACAGCCGGGGCTGGCCACCAATCTGGCGTGGGCAATGGCGAAGCGATCCCATTCCGGCAGGCCGTACACCGCTTCCCGCAACAGATCGAAGGCGGTATGCGGCTGCTTGTACCAGCGCGTGAACACCTCCCGATCCTTGAGCCGGAAGTCGGCGGACAGGTCGATGATGCGCACGCCGCGTTCGATCAGCTGCGGCGCCATCTGCATGCAGGTGCCGTGCGGCGTGGCGAAGAACACCGCCTCGCATTTGGACAGACGCTCGATATCCGGCGATTCGAACACGGCCTCGCAATGCCCGCGCAGCTGCGGGAACAGCTGATCGGCACGCTTTCCGGACTCCTGACGCGAGGTCAGGACCTCGACATGCACGCCGCCGTGAAGCGCGAGCAGGCGCAGAAGTTCGACGCCGGTGTAACCCGTGCCGCCAACGATGCCAACCTTGATCATGACCGTCCCGACCCATTGAAGGGCCGTTATTCTAGCGGCCCCAACCCCTAGCCCTGCGCAGAACCGTGTACGACTGGATCAAGGCGTTTCACATCATCTTCATGGTGACCTGGTTTGCCGGGCTGTTTTACCTGCCGCGACTGTTCGTCTATCACACCCAGGTGAGCGCGCCGGCCGAGCACGAGCGCTTCTGCGTCATGGAGCGCAAGCTCTACGCCCTCATGACGCTCGGCATGTTGCTGACTTGGACCTTCGGCATCTGGCTGCTCACCCTGGTGCCGGAGTACATGAAAATGGGCTGGATGCACGCCAAACTGAGTCTGGTGATCGCGTTGTCTGGCTATCACGGCTGGCTCAAGGTGAACCTGCGCAAGTTCGCCGCCGGCACGAACACGTATTCGCAGGTGTTTTGGCGCTGGGCCAATGAGGCGCCGGTGCTGGTCCTGTTCGGCGCCGTGATCCTGGTCATCGTCAGGCCGTTCTGAGCAAAAAAAGACCCCGCGATGCGGGGTCTTTTGACCGATCTACACCTGGGTCAGGAACCGCCCTCCATCTCGCCGCTGGCGGTCTGCACATAATTCTGCAGCCCCATGCGCTCGATCAGGCCCAGCTGCTCCTCGATGAAGTCGATGTGCTCTTCTTCGCTGTGCTGGATCTCGACCAGCAGCTCGCGGGTGACGTAATCACGCACCGACTCGCAGTGCGCGATGGCCTCCTTGTACATGGGGTGCGCTTCCAGCTCGAGCTTGAGATCGCACTCCAGAACTTCCTTGACGTCCTCGCCCAGATACAGCTTGCCGAGGTCCTGCAGGTTGGGCAGTCCCTCCAAAAACAGGATGCGCTTGATCAGCTTGTCCGCATGCTTCATCTCGTCGATGGACTCCTCGTACTCGTGCTTGCCGAGTTTCTTGAGGCCCCAGTTGTCCAGCATGCGCGCGTGCAGGAAATACTGGTTGATCGCCGTTAGCTCGTTCTTCAGGGCGAGATTGAGGTACTCGAGGACCTTGGCGTCTCCGCGCATGACCGGGCTCCATTTAAGAAGCCGCGAGTCTAGTCGCACAGGTCTATCGAGTCCAGTCTAAGTATCTGAACTGGATGATTTTTTAACTGATTTTGCGTGCGATTCTCAGGCGCATCGGGCGCGTTCACGCCATTCAGGCGGCCGCGGACGCCATGTCCTGCGCGGGCAGATCAGCAAGCTTGATCGGCTGAGCAGCCAGTGCGTTGCCGAGCACTTCGCGCGCCTGCGGAACGCACTTTCCGCAGCACGTCCCCAGACCGGTCTCGCGACTCAGTTCGCGAAGGGACGACAAGCCCTCGCCCACTGCGCGGCGGATGCTCTTGTCCGAAACAGCCTTACAAACGCAGATAATCATGGAATAGAACATTATTGTTAATGAGAACGATTGTCAACGACGTTTGCGTTACCTACAATTTCTCGCCCCGCTTTATCGGCGGGTTCCGGTGGCCGACTTCAGCCGCCATAAATTCAAATCACGCTCCAGGGGATACACCATGACGCGCGCACGTTTCGGCGGGCTGCTGATCGCCGCCCTCGCCGCACCTGTTTCCGCGACCGAACCTGCGACATCGCCCTCCACCGCAGTGGCCAAGCTCGAGGTGCTGGATGTCGTTACCGTAGTAGGCAACTCAGACCAGGCTCAAGACGTCCCTGGCGCAGTGACGGTGCTCGACAGTGCCGAGCTCGAAGCCAGCCGCGTGGTGACGACCAACGAGGCGCTGCGCAAGGCACCCGGCCTGAATGTGCGTGACGAAGAGGGTTTCGGTCTGCGGCCGAACATCGGTGTACGCGGTCTGAACCCTACGCGCTCGACCAAAGTGCTGTTGCTCGAGGACGGTATCCCGCTGGCTTACGCGCCCTATGGCGACAACGCTAGCTATTACCACCCGCCGGTCGACCGCTTCGATCGCATTGAGGTGCTAAAGGGATCGAGCATGAACCTCTACGGGCCGCAGACCATCGGCGCGGTCATCAACTACATCACGCCCAACCCGACCCGGGATTTTCAGGGCAAGGTCTCCGTGGCTGGCGGCAACCGCGACTTCTTCGATGCTCAGGGACGTGTCGGCGCAGAGAATCTGCTGTTCGATTTCGTACGCAAGCAAGGTGATGGCGCGCGCGACAACCTGCACTCGGAGATCGAGGACTACAACATCAAGGCGCTACTCAATCTGGCCTCAGACCAGACGCTAATCCTGCGCGCCAACCGCTACACCGAAGACTCCGATCTCACCTACTCCGGCCTGAGCGACGCAGAGTTCGCAAATTTCGGCCGCGAGTACAACCCATTCAAAAACGATACCTTTGATGTCAAGCGCAACGGCGTGTCGGCCTCGCACGAATTGCGCTTCGGCGGCGACGACAGCGTGGTAACCCAGCTGTACTACTCCAACTTCTCGCGCGATTGGTGGCGGCAGTCGAGCACCACCACGGACTCTCAGTGCGGCGCGCAATTCACGGCTGATCGCCTCGCCGGCTTGCGCGTGGAACCCGATACCTGCAACTCCGCGCAAGGCCGCCTGCGCGATTACCACAGTTACGGCGTAGAACCCCGTCTGCGTCTGACCCATGCACTCGCCGGGCCGGACAACGAACTGGTGATCGGACTTCGCGCGCACAAGGAAACGCAGAGTCGCCTGCAGGAGAACGGCACCACGCCCACCGCGCGCGACGGCGTACGCGTCGAGAACAACCGCCGGGAGACCGAGGCCTACGCTGTGTTCGTACAGAACCGCTTCGGCTTCGGACGTTTCTCGATCACGCCGGGCCTGCGCTTCGAGTCCATCGACTATCTGCGCCGCAATCGCCTCAACGGTGTCGAAGGCGACGACACGCTAGATGAAATCATCCCCAGCCTGGGCGCGACCTTCGAGATCAATCCCTCGTACACCGCGTTTGCCTCCGTGCATCGCGGGTTCGCCCCGCCGCGCACCGAGGACATCATCGGCGGCAACGGCGTGGCAGTAGACGTGGATGCCGAGGACAGCGTGAATGCCGAGATCGGTCTGCGCGGTCGTCCGCACAAGGGCCTGCGCTTCGAGGCGGTCGCGTTCCGCAACGACTTCGACAATCTCATCGCCGTCGGATCTATCGCCGGCGGTAGCACCCCCCTGTCTCAGGGCAAGGCGGTGTTCGAGGGTTTCGAGCTGTCCGGTCGCGCGGACTTCGGCAAATTCATGGACTCGCCGCACAACCCCTTCGTTGCCATTGCCTACACCGCGATTCCCACGGCTGAGTCCGATGGCGCGTTCGAGTGCTTGGTGGTGAGTGGCGGTTGCACTGCGGTTGGTCAGGCCTTGCCGGGCTCGGCTGACGGCCGTCGCCTGCCCTACGCCCCCAAGAACCTCTTCACCGGCACGCTCGGCTACGCCCACCCTGTCGGCTTCGAGGTGCGCGTGGAGGCGGTGTTCATCGACGAGCAGTACGCCGACTTTGCCAACACGCGCGACGCCAGCCCCACCGGCAACGGCCAGAGCGGCCAGCTCGCTGACTACACGCTCTGGAACGCGGCGCTGAACTGGCGCCTGCCCGGTTCGAAGTGGACGGTGTTCGCCGCCAGCAAGAACCTGGGCGACAAGACCTACATCGCGGACCGCACGCGCGGTATCCAGACGGGCATGCCGCGCCTGGTGCAGGCCGGTCTGGAATACGAATTCTGAGGACGCCTCAGTAGCTGGATATGCTGCGGCGCCACTCGCGCTCGAGCCGGTCGATAGAACGCCGCAGCCACAACCGCTGCTCGTAGAGATACGACAACTGCCGGCGGATCTCGCGCCGCGTTGCGTCTTCTAGCTGCTTATCGATCAGGCGCCGCTCCAGCGCGTCGATGCGGCCGTTGAGTTCAGCAAACTCGGCCTCGAGCTGATAGGTCTCGGAGCCGAGGTCGTAGGCGGCAAGAAAGTCCGCCTCGGACTCCAGCGGACACACCCGCCCATAGCCACCGCCGCGGCGACCGATGCGATAGCCGTTGTCGGCGGTGCAGTAGTCGAACAGTCCCGCCTCGTAGCCCTGCAACCAGGCCGAATCGTCTGGCGCAAGGCCGTATTCGGCGCAGGCCTTGCGATGCTCCTCCACGCGCGATTCCGGGAACCCCGCGCTACCGTCGCGCGCTCCGAGCTTGACCCAGTTGACGCTGCGGCACTCGGTCTCGTCGAGCGTGGCGCAGCCGCCGAGCGTGAACGCGGCGAGCAACGCCAGGACCCTAGCCGGCATGGGAGTGGGTTCGTTCCCGCGGCGAGATGCCGATCAGCGGCGCCAATTCGCTGAGCGCGGCGCGGTACACGTCGCGCTTGAACTCCACCACCTCGTCCAGCGGATGCCACCAGTTGACCCAGCGCCAGCCGTCGAATTCGGGCTGTTCGCTGGCGTCGAAGCGCACCCGGCTCTCCGGGCCGATCAGGCGCAGCACGAACCACTTCTGGCGTTGACCGATGCAGACCCGGCCCTTGTTGCGACGCACGTAATGACTCGGCAGTCGATAGCTGTGCCAACCCACCGTGCAACCGATCACTTGCACATCGTCGATTCTCAAACCCAGTTCTTCGTACAGCTCGCGGGCCATTGCCTGTTCGGGCGACTCACCACGCTGAATGCCGCCCTGCGGGAACTGCCAGGCGTCCTGCCGCACACGCTTCGCCCACAGCACCTCGCCGGCCGTATTGGCCACGATGATGCCGACATTGGGGCGAAATCCGTCCGAGTCGATCAAGGCAGAACATCCAGGAGCTTCAGCGCCGATTGTGCCGAGCGTGTCCTGCAAACGAAAGCGAAGCCGCCGGCGAAAACCCAAGCGAGGTGACAGATGGAACAAGAAACCGGGATCATCATGGCCTATGCGCCTTGCCATCTTTGATCTCGACAACACCCTGCTCGCAGGCGACAGCGACTATCTCTGGGGCCGATTCTTGGTCGATCAGGGGCTGGTGGACGCGGCGTCGTACGAGCGCGAAAACCAGCGCTTCTACGAGCAATACCGCGACGGCACGCTGGATATCGAAGCCTTCTGCCGCTTTTCGTTTGCGCCTCTGGCCGCTCATCCGCTGACCCAGCTGCAGGCCTGGCGCGCCCGATTCGTCGACGAGCGCATCCTGCCCATCGTCGCCCCGCTAGCCCCGGCACTGCTCGAAAAGCACCGCATTCAGGGCGACGAGCTGTTGATCATGACGGCGACCAATCGCTTCATCACCGAACCCATCGCTGAACTGCTTGGCGTGGAAACGCTGATTGCAACCGATCCGGAATTCGTCGATGGCCGCTACACCGGCCAGCTCAGCGGCACACCGAACTTCCGCGAGG
>JBQTJH010000041.1:0-6557 GCA_052387335.1 Panacagrimonas sp.
GTGGGTGTTGACCGCTTCATCACGCGCCATCAGTGATGCCACGAGTGTGGGCGTGTCAGCATCGCAACGCGGATTGCGGATGCCGATGCGCCAGGGCCGATCACCGCGTCCGCCGCGCACCGCCAGATTGCCGCCGGCGTCAACGATGGCATCCGGGAATCCGCGATCCCGCAGCAGATCCAGCGCCGCATCCACAATCCAGCCCTTGCCGATGCCACCGAAATCCCAACCCACATTGGGCGCCGGTCCATAGCTGGCACCGCCGTCGTAGGCCGGCGCCTGATGCATGGCCTCAAGCAAGAGCCGGATGTCCTGTGCGGGCGGCAGGCCGTGGTGCACCGCAGCCATGTCGTGAAATCCCCAGAGCCGCACCAGCGCGGCGATGCGTGGCTCGAACAGTCCCGCCGTGGCCTGGCGTACGGCCCAGGCGCGGGCGAACAGGTTGCGCATGCCCCCCGGAATGCGCGCAACCTCCCCGACGGCGAGCTGACGATTGATATTCGCCAGCTCGCCCTTACCCCAGGCCCACCAGTGACGGCCGAAGTCCTGCATCAGCTTTTCGACTTCGGCTATCGCGCGGGCGGCTTCGTCTCGACGCGATCGATGCCCGGGTGCGGACACGGTAATGGAGACCTCGGTCCCCATCGCGTAGAAACTCAGCTTGACCAGCGGCGACAGACGCGTGCGCCACATCTTCATCGCGAGTTCTCGGAACCACGGAGTGGTGGAACCCGCGCCGCTGCGGGAAGCGGCTGCCATGCCGCTGCTTATCTGCATCTCATCACGCGATCAGGGCGTGAAGTATTCGTCCTTGCACAGCTTGCCGTCACCGTTGGCATCGCGCGTCGAGAAGCGCTTGTCGAGCTGGCCACCTGGAGTCACTTCGGTCTTGGACAGGCAGCCGTCGCCGTCCTTATCCACACCGGGCACGCTCACGGCCGAGAGGTCGTCGGCCTTGCGGAAGGTCGAATCATCCGTCTGCGCAAAGGCGCCGCTCGACATCAGGACACCGGTCAATACCAGATACAGACTCGTCTTGAACTTCATTGCAATACTCCATGGTTATTCGATAGATGATTCACAAAGACCGCAGCCCCTACCCCAACAACTCAGCTCGTCGCCCGCTCAAGGCCGGCGCAACACCGGTTCAACGCGTCGACTGACGCCGCCGACTCGTGCGCCACCACATCCACACGCCGGTGATGGACAGAAAAATGGCCGCGACCCCCACGGTGTTGATCACGTACACACCGCCGCGTCCAAAGATCGCGCCGCTGTGTGCGTCCACCAGCACATGCTCCAGAGTCACGTAAGGCCGGGAAAAAGGCAGCAGCCGATTCTGCTCGGCGGCTGGCAATTCCTCTTCGGCTGACCACTGCACCTGGGCGGGATCCACCGGCGTCCAGCTGCTGCCACCATCCAGGCTCTGAAACGCATCCAGATCCTGCACGGCAATGGAACCCTGCACATCGATCACGCTGCCGATCCGTCGCACGGTGGAGACCGGAAGAATCGGCGAGCGCAGTTCGTCGTAGCGGGCCCCATCCAGGGTCACCACCACCACCGCCTCGGAATTGGCGATGAATAGCAGCGGCTCTTGTGGCGTACCGGCCGCGACCAGACCCAGCGGCAGCTTCACCGGTGGTGTCACCGCCTTGGCATTGAGCACGGTGCCCTCCGGTGTCACCGCCAGCCAGTGACCCGCAGCGCCCCATCCGGTGGTCGGCGGCTCGGGCTTCAAGCTGTACAACCACATCACTGGTTGCCAGTAGATGCGGTCGGTGTCGTAGCCCCAACTCGGCGACTGGTTGATCAGAATGCCGCTCAAACCAAGCCAGCCCATGAAGATGAAGGCGAACAAGCCCGCGCGCCGATGCCAGTCGCGAAGAAACGGCGTCAGCGTATTGCGCGGTCGCGCCTTGATCGCCGGCTTGGCCACGGTCGGCGCCTGAGCTGGCGCCATCAGGCCCTCGGCGTCATCACGTCCATCGCCGAGTAGGATTTCGCTGTCGGACATGGCGGCTTCAGGCGGCGAGCTGATCCAGGACCAGGGCGGTACGCGCCATGCGCTGCATCATCTTCACCGAGTACGTCGCACCCGAGATGTTGTCGACGCTGGCGGTGAGCGTATCGCCCACCACCTTGGCACCCACCAGCTGCTGCAGGAAAGACGGCTGCCCCACCTGCTCACCGCGCGACTCGCGGTAGATCAGCACCTTGGCTTGCTCGATGGCGTCGTCGCGCACGACAAAACCGCAGGTGGTGGGCAGATACCCTTCCTTGCCCAGCTCATCGAAGATCCACGCAGTGCGGCCGTCGGCGCGCCAATAGCGGATGCGCTGTGGCAGCGGCTGGATCATCGACGGAATCGAACCATTGACCACCATGGTCTGTGCAATCGGCACGTCAGGTCCGAACACTTCGGCCAGAAATACTTCCGGCTTGATATTGAATTTGTAGAACTGCTCCAAGCCGCCAGAGGGCGATGCACCCACAGCGCGCAAGGAAAGCCCGCCCATGGATGCGGCAAGCAGTCCGCGCAACACGGAGCGGCGCGATTCACTGGCGACGCCCGGCATCTTCAAGCTGCGCGTGCGCAGCCGGCTGAAGAAGTGTTTCATCTGATGTCTCCTGATCTCGAGGTTCGGGTTGTCCGAGGTCTGGCGGTGATCACCACATCGCACCGGGACGCCGCGGGCATGCAGGCTTGAGCCTGGATGCCGGCGCGCGCCCCGGTGCGATTCACTGAATCCCACCGACGGTTATGGTTTACCGCGCCGCTCAGCGCGTCACGATGTCATCGGTAAACGGCGCCAGCGCGGCAATCACCTGGTTGCAGGTCCAGTAGTGCAGGTTGATGCGCTCGCAGGCGTTGTAGGCGGCCTCCACCACGGCGTTGAACTGCTCCATGTTGATGTTGAGGTCGGCGTGCGCCGCCACCATGCTCGCGCCCTGATACTCGTTGGGACCGCCGAGCACCATGGTCTCCAGCTGCGTGTTCAGAAAGATCTGGCGCTCGGGATTGCCGAACTCCTTGAACATCGGCGCGATACGGGTATCCAGCAGGATGAAATGGAACAGCGCCTTGGCCCATTCATGCACGCCTTCCTTGCCGCCCCAGAGTTCGAGCGTATTGGACGGAATCCCGGGCAGCGGATTGGTCTTCTCTTCGGCAGCCATGAGCGGCTGCAGGCTCGAAATACCGAGCATGCAGCCGACCAGGAGCGAAGCGGTAAACGTCTTGCGGTTCATACGATTCTCCGTGGATGGTTTCGGGTACAGCGCTTGATCAGAACGTCAGATGGGTTGAGAAATAGAAACCGTGCTGATCGGGCGTCAGCGTGATGTTGCCGAGCATGGCGTAGGCGACGACGAACGAGATCTTCTTGTTCGGCGCGTAGGCGAAGAACAGGTCGTACCAGTCGTCCTCGAACTGCGTCAGGTTGTCCTCGAGCTGCGCGGTGTTGGCCACTCCCAGATTTTCCAGAAGTTCGGTCGGCAGCGCAGCGAGGATGCCTTCGACGTTCAGGCCATTGACCTGTACTCCGACGTTGTTGAGCTGCTTGCCGTGCTGTGCGTACTCGAAGCCGAACACGGTGTTCTTGGCCACCAGCACGGCGATGGACGCCTCCAGGCGCAGCTCGCGATCATCGTCACGCGGGCCGCCGAAGCCGGTCAGGCCGGTCTGGTTGGCGCGCGTGTAGCGACCGGTGAGGTTGATCAGCGTGCTGAACGGGAAGTAGATCTTGGTAGCGCTGACATAGGCCTCCCAGTCCTTGTCGTCGGCAGCCTGCAAGGTGCGCAGAAGATCTGCGTTCTTGTTGTCCTTGTAAAAACCACCGATGGCGACCTGCGGAATCAGGCTGTCAGAGCGATACACCGCGTCGCCGAATAGGCGCAGCTTGGCGCCGAACACGTCCATCTCGATGGTGGTGTTGAACGGCTCGATGCCGGTGCCTCCGGTTAACGGCAACAGGCTGGCAATCAAGCCCACCGTATCGAAGGTGCTGCCGGTGGGCAGCGTGCTATGGGTATACGACAGTTCCAGCCGGTCGAAGATGCCGACCGAGGCGCCGTAGGAGTTGAGGCTGTAATTGGGCAGATACGCGAAGGTGTAGTGCAGGCTGCCGTTGATGCCGTCGCGGGTGCCGTAGTTGTTGATCAAGGCCCAGGGCGTGATACCGCCGCCACCCGCGCCGTCGATGGTTGCGACACCGCCCGTGAGCAGGACTTTGCCGTCGTTGTACAAACCCGCGCTTGCCGTCGCGCTAAATAAACCGGCTGTCAGAATCGCCGCACCTTGTACGGTGCGTAGCGACATTGACCCCATCCCTGTCCGATTGCGTGTCATCGCCCCAACTCCTTGTGTTGATATGTCGAATGAATAAAAAGTGCGGCTAGTCACCGCGATAGAAACTCAGGCGACGACGCGGTCGACTGCACCGAAAAAACCAAAAAAACACGTCCACGCATTGGCTTGGTCAAAAGCCAACCGCGTGGACGTTGGTGTCCGGCTGATCCGGCAACACTGCTGGATCGGTTACCGCCATGCACCGGTGTAGGTACACGAGATCAAATCAGCAAACGCTGTGCCAAGAGCACAGGCATGACCTAGAAGATCGATGCATGTCCAATGAAAACGATGGCTTGCCTATGACGGCGCCGTTTGGTTCACACCTTGAGATTGATCCACGCACAGCGCCTTACTGCTACCAAATGGTGCACTGCGACAGAACATCCTGTGGCATCGAGAACCAATCTGGATCGGCAACGTCGCGCTGTGCGTCAAGAGAAGCCGCGATACGACCGCCACATTACGGAGTGGATGTATTGCGCGGGCACTCGCGTCTGATTGCACGCAGCACCCCATGCAAGATGTGAGTCACACCATGGCACGTCTGTTGCTGCTCTAAACCCAGCATTTCCTGCATGCACGCATGAGGTGCATCCGACGAGTCATTGCTGCCTCGTCCCATGTTCAAGGACATCGACGTCCACCCACCCGCAAGGGTCGGTGGATTTTTTTTGGCTTGCGTCAGGCGATGAGAGAGGCCGGTGTGCAGATGTTCCGGACATCGTCCTGACATCGTTTGTTCCAGAACGGTTGCATAAACCACAAAAGGGATTTCATGAAACTTCGAGACCAGCGTAGACGTGCGCAACTGTTCGCCCTTGCACTGGGCATGAGTATGGCCGCGCCACTCGCGCAGGCGCAGACCGATGATCGTGTGTACGTCGCACCCATGGGGACCTATACCCTGGCGGACGATGATCGACACACAGACGATGGTGTCGGCGGCACGCTCGCGTTCGGCTTCCCTCTGGGTCAGGCGGTGGACTTCGAACTACGCGGCAGCTTCATCAGCTACAAGGGCGATGAAGGCTTCGAAGACATGGAAGTAGGCGCTGGCGGCATGGGCATCAATGCCTACCTGTTCGGTCGCCGTGGCGGCACCGGCTTGTATCTGCACGGCGACGTGATGGGCGGCGACGAGACGCTGTTTAATCTGGGTCTGGGTTACGACCTGGCCATCGGCAACTACTTCGGCATTCGCGCCGAAGCGCTGTACCACATCGAATCACGGTCGGATACGTCCGAGCCCGACTACAAGGAACCACTGTTCAATCTGGGCGTGCGCATTCCCTTCGGCCGTCTGCCAGAGCCGCCGCCTCCGCCTGCGCCGCCGCCAGTGGTGGTGGTGCCGGTGCAGCCGCCACCGCCCGTGTGCAGCAATGGCCTGGACGATGACGCGGATGGCCTGGTCGATTTTCCGGCCGACAAGGGCTGCGAATCCGCCAATGACAGCGACGAAACCGATCCGCCGCCCAAGTGCGTCGCACCGGAAGCGGGCATGCCGGTCAGCCTTGAAGGCTGCGGCGTTGGCGACACCATCGTGCTGCGCGGCGTGAATTTCGAGTTCGACAAATCCACGCTCACGGTCAACGCCAAGACCCTGCTCGACGGCGTGGTCGAGGCACTCAACAAGCGCCCCGACATCAAGGTGGAAATCGGCGGCCATACCGACGCCAAGGGGTCGGACGAGTACAACGCGGCGCTGTCGGATCGTCGCGCCAAGTCGGTCAAGACCTATCTGGTCAAGCAAGGCATCGCCAGCGAGCGCATGAGCACCATGGGCTACGGCGAATCCATGCCGGTGGCGACCAACGACAGCGACGAAGGCCGCGAACTGAATCGTCGTGTGGAATTGAAAGTCACCGAGTCCAGCGGCGGCGGCGTGACCGTTGCCCCGCCGGTGCCGGCAGACACCGCAATACCGGCCGCAGCCGAACCCGTAGCCGCCGCTGATGCACCACCCGCTGTACCACCACCGGCCGACGCAGCGCCCGCGGCGTCGAGCGGCGGCGCCGCGGTGACGATCGTCAACTTCGCCTTTGAACCGGCCCAGCTCACGGTGCCGGTCGGCACCACGGTGACCTGGACCAACCAGGACGGCTCGTCGCACCTGGTGAAATTCGCTGATGTCGGCAGCGACCGCTTGAGAAAGGATGGCGTGTACACGCGCACATTCACTGCACCGGGGATCTATCCCTACGAC
>JBQTJH010000042.1:0-17183 GCA_052387335.1 Panacagrimonas sp.
CGACCGCACCAGCTGGGACACCACGACGCGCTCGGTGCCATTGATGATGAAGGTGCCGTAATCGGTCATCAGCGGCATTTCGCCCAGATAGACCTCCTGCTCACGCACGTCCTTGACCTTCTTTTCCTTGGACTCGCGGTCAAAGATCACCAGGCGCACGGTGACCTTCAGCGGCGCGGCGTAGGTCATGCCACGAACGCGGCACTCCACTTCCTCGAACACCGGTTCGTCCAGACGGTACTTGACGAACTCCAGCGCCGCGGCGCCGTTGTACGACACCATCGGGAATACAGACCTGAAAGCGGCCTGCAAGCCCGCTTCGCGGCGCTTGCCCGGAAGCATCTCGGCCTGCAGGAAATCCCGGTAGGAATCGATCTGCGTGGCCAACAGATAAGGAATCTCGCGCGTCTCCGGCAGCTTGGAGAAATCCTTGCGGATGCGCTTTTTTTCGGTGAACGAATACGACATTCGGGACCTCGTCAGTCGTCAAACATTGGCGCGGGAAGGCGCCGCAAAACCCATGGGCGTGGCGCAGGCCACGGCGATGCGTTCTGGTGTGGAATTACCGGCAACAGCGAAAGGCCGGGGGCAGGGCCCCCAGCCTTTCACTCACAAACGGCTTGAAGATCTGAGCAAGATTTACTTGATGTCGACCTTGGCGCCAGCAGCTTCCAGCTTCTTCTTCATGGCTTCAGCATCGGCCTTGTTCACGCCATCCTTCACTTCCTTGGGCGCGCCTTCGACCAGGTCCTTGGCTTCCTTCAGGCCCAGGCCCGTCAGTTCGCGCACGACCTTGATGACCTCAACCTTCTTCTCGCCGAAGGCGGTCAGAACGACCGTGAACTCGGTCTTCTCTTCCACCGGTGCGGCAGCGGCACCACCAGCAGCCGGCGCGGCGACGGCCACGGCGGCAGCGGCGGACACGCCGAACTTTTCTTCCATCATCTTGACCAGCTCGACGACGTCCATGACGGACTTGGCGGCGATCGCGTCAAGAATTTCCTGATTGCTAAGCGACATGTTTGACTCCTGAATCGTGAAAAGTGTGTGTGCTTTCGAAAGCCCGAATGAACGGTGCTTGCGGATGTCTTGCGACGCTTACGCGGCCTGCTTGTCGGCGACGGCCTGAACCGTGCGCACGAACTTGGCAGTGGGCTCGTTGAGCGTGCGGACGAACTTCTCGATGGGGGCCTTCATGACGCCCATGAGCATGGCCAGCGCCTGCTCCTTGGTCGGCAGAGAGGCGAGACGATCGATGTCCTTGGCCCCGTACAGGGTGCCTCCGACGGCGACGGCCTTGACCACCAGCTTGTCGTTGTCCTTCGCAAAGTCCTTGATGACGCGACCCACCGCACCCGGATCCTCCAGAGAGAATCCCAGCACGAGCGGACCGGTCAGCGCAGGCGTGAGGCACTCGAACTCCGTGCCTGCCACGGCCCGCGCCGCCAGCGTGTTCTTGACCACGTGCAGATAGATCCCGTTAGCACGGGCCTTCTCACGCAGTACATCGAACTTGCCGGCAGTCAGACCGCGGTACTCGGCCGCAACAGCCGAGAGCGCCTTGGACGCAACTTCGTTGACTTCCGCAACCAGGGCCTTCTTGTCTTCCAACCGTAATGCCATAAGACCTGCTCCTGGTAAAACCAACTGCGAACGAAATATCTCCACTGGAGACATTTCACCTCACGGTTTCGCCGTCAGCCTGACTCTGCTTTCGGTTTCACCGTCTACGTGAGCGGCTATACCAGCCCTTTAAGCCTTGCGGCACTTACGGTCTTTGACGGTGTGGCTTTCGCCACACTTCAAATTTTTGTGAGGCGTGAGGTGTGAGGTCGGCCGCTTCGCGGCCTGTGAGGGGTTAAAGCCAAGTGCTTTTGATTTCCCTCACAGCGCCGCTGGCGCGACCTCACTCCTCACTCCTCACACTTCATTCTGGCAACGACCCCACGTCGACCCGGATGCCGGGGCCCATGGTGGTCGACAGCGTGACCTTCTTGATGAAGATGCCCTTGGACGACGCCGGCTTTTGCTTGCGGATGTCACGCATCACGGCCACCAAGTTGTCCAGGATCTTGTCCTTGTCGAACGTGGCAGAACCGATCGAGCAGTGCAGGATGCCGGCCTTGTCGGTGCGGAACTTGGCCATACCGGCCTTGGCGTTCTTCACCGCGGTGGCGACATCCGGCGTCACCGTGCCGGTCTTGGGATTGGGCATCAGGCCGCGAGGACCGAGCACCTGACCGAGCTGGCCGACGACGCGCATGGCATCGGGGCTGGCGATGACCACCTGATAATCCAGATCGCCGGCCTTCATCTTGGCGGCCAGATCATCCATACCCACGGCGTCGGCACCGGCTGCGGTGGCTTCCGCTGCCTTGGCGCCCTGGGTGAATACGGCGACGCGTACCGACTTGCCGTTACCGTGCGGCAACACCGTGGAGCCACGCACGTTCTGGTCGGACTTCTTGGCGTCGATGCCGAGGTTCACGGCCATGTCGACCGATTCCTTGAACTTGGCGGTGGAGCAGGTCTTGACCATATCCAGCGCTTCGTTGAGCGGATAGGTCTTGCCTTCCTGGATCTTTCCGACGAACTGCTTCTGGCGCTTGGTCAGCTTGACCTTGGTGTTCTGGGCCATGATTACTTCACCCCTTCAACGTCGATACCCATGGAGCGCGCGCTGCCGGCAATGATGCGCACCGCGGCGTCCATGTCGGCGGCGTTCAGATCCGCCATCTTGACCTTGGCGATCTCTTCGAGTTGCGAGCGCTTGATCTTGCCGACCTTGACCGTGTTCGGCGTCTTGGAGCCGGACTCGATGCCCACCGCCTTCTTGATCAGATAGGTCGCCGGCGGCGTCTTCATGATGAAGGTGAAGCTCTTGTCCGAATACACCGTGATGACCACGGGAATCGGCATGCCGGGCTCCAGCTTCTGGGTGGCTGCGTTGAACTCCTTGCAGAAACCCATGATGTTCACGCCCTGCTGTCCCAATGCGGGACCGATGGTCGGCGAGGGATTGGCTTTGCCAGCTGGGATCTGCAGATTGACGTAGCCTTGGACTTTCTTGGCCATTCAAAACTCCTGCTTGGGTACGAACGCCTGGTTAGGGCTCCCCGATTAACTGCATGTGAGGAGTGAGGTGTGAGGCGCGAGGAAAAACTGCTTTCCCTCACAGGTGGCGAAGCCACCGACCTCACAGGGCGCGCAAGCGCCCGACCTTACACCTCACGCCTTTTCGACTTGGCTGAACTCCAGTTCAACAGGCGTCGATCGCCCGAAGATCAGCACCGCCACACGCAGACGGTTCTTCTCGTAATTGACTTCCTCGACCACGCCGGAGAAATCGGCGAACGGACCGTCGATGACACGAATGCCCTCGCCCGGCTCGTACAAGGTCTTGGGCTTGGGCTTCTCCACCGCTTCTTCGACGCGGTTGAGGATGTTGTTCGCTTCCTTGTCGGAGATCGGCGCCGGCTTGTCCGGCGTGCCGCCGATGAAACCGAGCACCTTGGGCGTGGACTTCACCAGATGCCAGGTGTCCTCGTTCATCTCCATCTGTACCAATACATATCCGGGGAAGAACTTGCGCTCGGTCATGCGCTTGACGCCGTCCTTGATCTCGACGACCTCTTCGGTCGGCACCAGGATGTCGCCGAAGCGATCCTGCAACCCGGCACGCGCAATACGCTCAACCAGCGCCTTCTTGACGCTGTTCTCGTACTGCGAATAGGCGTGTACCACGTACCAGCGCATGGACATTCTCGGGGTTCTCGGTTCAGCTCTGGCCGGTCAGGGACTTGACGCCCCACAGCAGCAATGAATCCAGACCCCACAGGATCAGGGCCGTGATCAGCACGACAACCGCAATCATCAAGGTCGCCTGGACAGTTTCCTGGCGACTCGGCCAGACCACCTTGCGCAGCTCGGTACGGGCACCAACCAGGTAGGACCAGACTGTGCGGCCGAGTTCGGTCTTGTACGCCAGAGCCAGCGACACCCCGATGGCGGCGAGCAGACCCAGGGTGCGGATCAAGGCGTTGACGTCGCCCGCAAAGTAATAGAAGGAAGCCATCGCCACGGCAAGCAGCAGGACGGCTGCCGCAAGCAACAGGGTGTCGTAGCGCGGCGCTGAGGTGACTTCGGTCTGGGATTCCATCGGTACGGCCAAACGCAGTGCTAGACAGCTCTATAAGGCCAGCCAATGGCAGGGGCGGAGGGTTTCGAACCCCCAACCTTCGGTTTTGGAGACCGACGCTCTACCAGTTGAGCTACGCCCCTAGCGAGATGGCTGGACTACGCGCAACAAAAGGGGCGCGGATTGTACGCGCCCCTCTCCGGTTTGGAAAGGGCTGGACCCTTTAAGCCAGGATCTTGGTGACCACGCCTGCACCGACGGTACGACCACCTTCGCGGATGGCAAAGCGAACCTGCTCTTCCATCGCAATCGGGTTGATCAGTTCCACCGTCACCTTGACGTTGTCGCCCGGCATCACCATCTCAGTGCCTTCCTGAAGCAGCACGTTGCCGGTCACGTCCGTGGTGCGGAAGTAGAACTGCGGACGGTAGCCCTTGAAGAACGGGGTGTGACGACCGCCCTCTTCCTTGGTCAGAACGTAGACCTCGCCCTCAAACTTGGTGTGAGGGTTGATGCTGCCAGGCTTGCACAACACCTGGCCGCGTTCGATGTCTTCCTTCTTGGTGCCGCGCAGCAGAAGTCCCACGTTGTCGCCGGCCTGGCCCTGGTCGAGCAGCTTGCGGAACATTTCAACGCCGGTGATGGTGCTGACAGCCGTCGGGCGAATGCCGACGATCTCGACGTTCTCACCGACCTTGATGATGCCGCGCTCAATACGACCGGTGGCGACGGTGCCGCGTCCGGAAATCGAGAAGACGTCTTCGACCGGGAGCAGGAAGGGCTTGTCGGTCTCGCGCTGCGGTTCAGGGATGAAGGTGTCGAGGGCGGTGTAGAGCTCTTCAACCTTGGCGACCCACTCGGCTTCGCCGGCAATGGCCTTGGTGGCAGAGCCGCGGATGACGGGGGTGTCGTCGCCAGGGAAGCCGTACTTGCTGAGCAGGTCGCGCACTTCCATTTCAACCAGGTCGAGCAGTTCGCTGTCTTCAACCAGGTCGCACTTGTTGAGCCAGACGACGATCTTGGGAACGTTGACCTGCTTGGCTAGCAAGACGTGCTCGCGGGTCTGCGGCATGGGGCCGTCCACCGCAGACACCACCAGAATGGCGCCGTCCATCTGGGCCGCACCGGTGATCATGTTCTTGACGTAGTCGGCATGCCCGGGGCAGTCGACGTGGGCGTAATGACGACCGTCGGTTTCATACTCCACGTGGCTGGTGGCAATGGTCAGAATCTTGGTGGAGTCACGACGACCCTGAGATTCAGAGGCCTTGGCCACTTCGTCATACGCCACATACTTGGTCTTGCCAAACTTGTCCGACGAAATCTTGGTCAACGCCGCCGTCGTCGTCGTCTTGCCATGGTCAACATGACCAATCGTGCCGACGTTCACATGCGGCTTGATACGCTCAAATTTTTCCTTGGCCATCTCGATATCCCTCTAGATCAGACTGTGCAGATTGCGGTATTCGTTACTTCTTCTTGATCAGCGCTTCGGTGACGTTGCGCGGCGCTTCTTCGTACTTCTTGAATTCCATGGTGTACGTCGCACGACCCTGGCTCATCGAGCGCAAGGTGGTGGAGTAACCAAACATTTCCGCCAGCGGGACTTCCGCAGTCACCATCTTGGCGCCGAAGTTGTCGTCCATACCCAGGATCACGCCGCGACGACGATTGAGATCGCCGATGACGTCACCGGTGTAGTCCTCAGGCGTTTCCACTTCCACCGCCATGATCGGCTCGAGGATCACCGGGCCGGCCTTCTGGCAGCCTTCCTTGAAGGCCATCGAAGCCGCAACGCGGAACGCGATTTCCGAAGAGTCGACCTCGTGGTACGAACCGTCGGTCAGGGCGATCTTGATATCCACCACCGGATAGCCGGCGAGCACGCCGGTCTTGATGGCGTCCTTCAGACCCTTGTCGACGGCCGGGATGAATTCCTTGGGCACGGTGCCGCCCACGATCTCATTGAGGAATTCGTAGCCCTTGCCAATCTCGTTCGGCTCGATGCGCAGCCAGACGTGGCCGAACTGGCCCTTACCTCCGGACTGCTTGGCGTACTTGCCTTCCTGCTCCACCGATTTGCGGATCGTTTCGCGATACGCGACCTGGGGCGCGCCGACGTTGGCTTCCACGCCGTACTCGCGCTTCATGCGATCGACGAGAATTTCCAGATGCAACTCACCCATGCCCGACATGATGGTCTGGGCGGTTTCCTCGTCGGTGTGGACGCGGAACGAGGGATCTTCCTGGGCCAGACGCGACAGCGCGATGCCCATCTTTTCCTGATCGGCCTTGGTCTTGGGTTCCACCGCCTGGCTGATGACCGGCTCGGGGAACACCATGCGCTCGAGCACAACCGGCTTCTGCTGGTCAGCCAAGGTGGTGCCGGTGAAGACGTCCTTCAGACCGACGCAGGCGGCGATGTCGCCGGCATGGACTTCGGTAATGGCCTTCTGCTCGTTGGCGTGCATCTGCACCAGACGGCCGATGCGCTCGGTCTTGCCGTTGCGCGAGTTGTAGACCGAGTCGCCCTGCTTGAGCACGCCGGAATACACGCGAATGAACGTCAGCGCACCGACGTACTTGTCGGTCATGATCTTGAACGCCAGCGCCGAGAACGGCTCGGCGTCATCAGCCTTGCGCTCGATCAGCTTGTCGTAATCATCGACGTCGTGCGCCATCAGCGCCGGCACGTCGGTGGGGCCGGGCAGATACTCGATCACGGCATCGAGCATGGCCTGCACGCCCTTGTTCTTGAACGCCGAGCCGCACAGCATCGGGAAGATTTCCAATGCAAGGGTGCGCTGACGGATGGCCGCCTTGAGATCGGCCTCTTCGAGATCGCCGTTCTCGAGATATTTGTTCATCAGCTCTTCGGAGGCTTCCGCCGCCGATTCGACCAGATTCTCGCGCCACTTCTTCGCGGTCTCGACCAGATCCGCCGGAATCTCGCCGTAGGTGAAGCTGATGCCCTTGTCGGCCTCACTCCAGATGATGGCCTTCATCTTGACCAGATCGACCACGCCCTGGAACTTCTCTTCCGCCCCGATCGGAATCTGGATCGGCACCGGGTTGGCCCGGAGCTTTTCCTTCATCTGCTTGACGACCTTGAAGAAGTCGGCGCCGGTGCGGTCCATCTTGTTGACGAACGCAAGACGCGGCACGTGGTACTTGGTGGCCTGACGCCACACCGTCTCCGACTGCGGCTGCACGCCGCCGACGGCGCAGTACAGCATGCACGCACCGTCGAGCACGCGCATCGAGCGCTCGACTTCGATGGTGAAGTCGACGTGTCCCGGGGTGTCAATGATGTTGATACGGTGCTGTTCGAACTGGTTCGCCATGCCCTTCCAGAACGTCGTCGTTGCCGCCGACGTAATGGTGATGCCGCGTTCCTGTTCCTGCTCCATCCAGTCCATTGTGGCAGCGCCATCGTGGACTTCACCGATCTTGTGGTTCACGCCCGTGTAAAACAGGACGCGCTCGGTGGTGGTGGTCTTACCGGCGTCGATGTGAGCGGAGATACCGATGTTGCGGTATCGCTCGATGGGCGTAGTGCGGGACATGACAGGCTCAGTGTGAAGCGGGCCTGGCAGTCGGACCTTGAGGCGCCGCTACCAGGCCAGGATTGGGCGACGAGACGTGCTTACCAGCGGAAGTGGGCGAAGGCCTTGTTGGCTTCGGCCATCTTGTGCGTGTCTTCGCGCTTCTTGACGGCGGCGCCGCGGTGCTCGGACGCGTCCATCAGCTCACCGGCGATGCGATCCGCCATGGACTTCTCGCCGCGCTTGATCGCAGCGTCGATCACCCAGCGCATGGCCAAGGTGGTGCGACGCACGGCACGAACTTCAACCGGCACCTGGTAGGTGGCACCACCGACGCGGCGGGACTTGACCTCTACGGCCGGAGCGACGTTATCAAACGCCTGCTGCAGCACGGCGGCAGGGTCGTCGACCTTCTTCTTGGTCGCGATCTGGCCCAGAGCGCCGTAGACGATTTTTTCGGCGATCGACTTCTTGCCGTCTTCCATCACCATGTTCATGAACTTGGTTACGACGAGATTCTTGTACTTGGGATCCGGCAGGATGACGCGGATTTCAGGCTTGCGGCGACGTGACATGGGATCTCTCGCTTACTTCTTCTTGGTGGCCGCGGCTGCTGCGCCCGCCTTGGGACGCTTGGCACCGTACTTCGAGCGGCTCTGACGGCGCTTGTCGATACCAGCGCAATCGAGTGCGCCGCGCACCGTGTGATAGCGCACACCGGGAAGATCCTTGACGCGGCCGCCACGAATCATGACGACCGAGTGCTCCTGCAGGTTATGGCCTTCACCACCGATGTAACTGGTGACCTCGAAACCATTGGTCAGGCGAACACGGCAGACCTTACGCAGCGCCGAGTTGGGCTTCTTGGGGGTGGTGGTGTAGACACGGGTACAGACGCCGCGCTTCTGCGGGCAGGCGGCAAGGGCCGGAGCCTTGCTCTTGTAGCTGGCGACAGCGCGGCCGCTACGGACAAGCTGATTGATCGTTGGCACTGCGAAATTCCCGCGTCGGAGAAAGAAACGACGAGCAGGATTGACTACCTGCCCGTCGTATAGGGGCGCGCATGATAGGTGCGAGCCCCGGGAGTGTCAACGCGCTGAAAACCCCGCACCAACAGGCGCGCAGACGCGCGCAGCAGCCGACTACCGGCCTAGTTTCCGGAGGCGTAGCGCATCAGGTCGTAGCCCTGGATGGTCGCGTCCAGCGAATTGATCGCGGGGCCGAAGGGACCTATGGGCAACTCCAGACCCAGCAACTGGGCATTGACGTCGTCTCCTGGCCAGTTATGGCCGTTGCCGACCAGGGTGGCGAAAATCACGCGACGGTTGCCAGGGCTACGGCTGCACCGCTGGGTGTAGTCGATCTCCACATTCCCTTGCGGGTTCTCCAAGAGCGCAAATCCGTCCACGCCGCCGCACTGATTGAGCAGCTTGAAGTCGTCGTAGTTGTCTTGAATGGCCCGCAACAGCCCCAGTCCCGTGTACGGCACGATCGGGTCCGCCGTGCCATGAATCAGCACCAGACCGACCGCACGGGACGGCTCACAGACCGCCGCCGCACCCCCATTCTGGGTGCCCGCCACCGCCAGGATCGCGTCCACCTGATTGGCCCGGCCGCAAGCGTAGAAATAGGCCATGGGCACGCCATTGGACAGACCCGAGGCGTACAGCGGAACACCACCGGCACCAAACCGATTACGCGCATCGCTGACCACGGCGTCGAGCAAGACCAGATAACTCTCGACGTCCTGCATCACCGAGGTTGGCCAGCGGGCCAGAATGCTGCCTTCGAAACCCGGCAGACCGATGGGCCCCTCACCGAAGACCAGAACGTCCGGCGCCTGCGGCGCGATCACCAGCACATTGCGCGCCTTGGCCAGCTCCGACATGCGGGTCAGATTGACGTGGTAGTCATTGGCCGCGCCCAGGTAGTGCAGGGCCAGATACACGCCATCGGGGCGTCCGCCACCACTGGGCCGAATAGCCAGGTACTGGACGTTGGGGAAGGTCGCAGTGCTGACCGTGTGCGTCGAAACCGTGACGCCGTCGCAGGCAATGACCTCGCTACGGCTGGCCAGATACTCGCTGCCGGGAATGCTGGGGCAGAACTGGAAACGGTTCTGCGCCGGATCGCAGTTATCGCCCGCAATCACCCGCTCCGGGGTAAAGCCGTCCTTGCACGAGCGCTCCTGCACCACCGTGCCACCATCCCCGCCGGAGGAACCACCGCCGCAAGCCGTGAGCGCGATGGCGGCGAACAGCACAAGCACACTCGGGTTCAGAACACGCACGGAAACTCCGGAAACGAATTGCACACGTTGCATAGTCGCACCCGTCCCCGCGGCGCCGCAAACCGGCGCGCGGGTTTGATCGCCACCGGGCCTGACTTCCGCTATCGCGGACGCCATGATCGGTGCCCATTGTTGAGGAGCCCATCGCATGAAACTTCGCCCGCTGCTGCTTGGCCTGCTGCTTTCGAGCCTCGCAGGCTGCACCCAGGAAACACAGAACCAGATCGGTCGACGCGTCCAGAACTGGACCGGCAACAACGGCGTGCTGGAAATCTACGCCGGGCCGCAGCTAGGGTCTGTTGACATATGAAGGGTCGCTGCGTTGCGAGTCCAAAATCCCGCCAGGCAAGGCGCGGCCGGCGAAGCTTGGTGATTCCAAGCGAGCCGGGCGCAACGCGGCATGGCGGGATTTTGGCCGCAACCCGAAGGGGCGGGGCCGCTTTTGCGCATCGCTGCGTCAGTCGCTCCTCATGTACTTCAAGTACACCTCGTCGCTCCTTCCTTGCGCTGCGCAAAAGCGACCTCCGCCGCAGCGATCATTCATATGTCAACAGACCCTAGTACGACGCTTCATCAAGATCGACAAGCTCTCCACCGCCTACGGCACCGACGAAGCCGACGCCCGCCCCTATCGGTTTGGCTACGGCGTGCTGGATGAAAACCTGAACAGCGCGCGAGACGCGGACGAAAAAAAGGTCTTCTTCGAAATCAGCGACTACGGCACCAACTACGTGTTCTTCGAAGCTCCACGGTGACACTCGGCTCTTTCCCTGATGGTTTTCATGCGCTGGTGGTCGGCGCGAGTCGCGGCATCGGTCTTGCGCTGATCGAACATCTGCTCGGCGTCCCGAGCTGCCATCGGATCGTAGCCACTTGCCGCCACCCCGATGCCGCTGAGGCGCTGGGTGCGCTGCTGGACTCGGCCAACGGCCGCTTGCGCATCCTGGCCATGGACGTGACGAGCGAACGCTCGGTCGCACTGGCCGCTGAATCGCTGCGCGCACACGAGTTGCGCCTGCATCTGGTGCTGAATGCGGCGGGCGTGCTGCATGAAGATGGTCAACTGCGTCCGGAGCGTCGCCTGGAGGACCTGCGCGAGGCGTCGCTGCAACGTAGCTTCGCGGTCAATGCACTCGGCCCGATGTTGCTGGCGCGCCACACGGTCCCCTTGATGCTGCATGGGGCGCCGTGTGCGTTCACCAGCCTATCGGCGCGCGTGGGGTCCATCAGCGACAACCGACTGGGTGGCTGGTACGGGTATCGCGCGTCCAAAGCCGCACAGAACCAGTTCATCCGCACCCTCGGCGTTGAGATGGCGCGTCGAGCGCCGCTGATGCGCGTGTTGGCGCTACATCCCGGGACCGTGGACACGCAGCTGTCCAAGCCCTTTCAGGCGGGTGTTGCGCCCGAAAAACTATTCGACCCCCGGCGCGCTGCCTCGCAATTGCTGCAGGTGATCGACGCGGCCCAGCCCACGCGTGGCGGACGTTTTCTGGCCTGGGACGGCGCCGAAATTCCCTGGTAGCCCGTGCTCAGGCCAGAAATCCGCCAATCACCGCGCCGAGCAGACGCGTACCCGCGTCGATGAATCCCAGGATCAGGCCGCCCATGCCGGCCAGGGCGCCGATCAGGATCATGCCGCTGAGCAAGGTGCCGAGCACCGCGAACAAGATCCCGACCAGGATCGAGGACAGAAACCAGGCCAACAGCGAGGCACCGATCCCGCCCGATACCTTGCCACCGACGACGCCACCGATGAAGCCGCCTACACCCGGCAACCAGAACAGCAGCACCGAGATGACGATCATCCAGATCGCCCCGAGCATCACCGACCCACCCGCTTGATCCGCCATTCGTCGCTCCGTGATGGCCCGCCTTGCGGTCCGATTGCGCTACGCTTTGCGCCCTTTTGCCCCAGCCGGACACCTTTATGCAAGTCGCCGAACGCTGCGTCGTCAGCATCCACTACAAGCTCACCAATGATCGCGGTGAGGTCCTGGACTCTTCAGAGGGCGGCGATGCGCTGGTCTATCTGCAGGGTTCCGGCAACATCATTCCGGGTCTTGAGTCGGCGCTGGTCGGCAAGCAGGCGGGGGACAAGCTCGACGTCCGCGTCGAGCCAGCGCAGGGCTACGGCGAGCGCGATGATCGTCTGATCCAGCAGGTGCCGCGGCGTGCGTTTCAGGGCGTCAAGGACGTCAAGGCCGGCATGCGTTTCCAGACCGAGGGCCCGAACGGCCCTACCAGTGTGGTCATCACCCGCGTCGCCGGCGACATGGTGACGGTGGATGGCAACCATCCCCTGGCCGGCGAGCATTTGAACTTCGCGGTGGAAATCACCGATGTGCGCGCCGCCAGCGAGGAAGAAATCGCGCATGGCCATGTGCACGGCGCGGGCGGGCATCACCACTGACAGGAACAACCCGCCGCCGAGCCGAAGCGCAGCATCGGCTCAGCGGCTGAGAACGTGCCCTCACGCAAGAGGGGCTTAAAAACCCTCAGGGTTCGGCCATGGTGCGCGGCAAGGTACCGAAGTGCAGGTCCCACTCGTCGCGCTGCCGAATCAGGCGCAGGTCCTGCCAGATCACATAGGGCTCACTGCGCAGGTGTTGCCCGACCTTGCTGACCGCCAGCCCTACTGAGCTGGCGATCCGCAAGTTTCCGCTGACGCGCTCGGCACGGGCATTCCGACCTTTGCGCAGCTTGAGCACACCCATGCGGCCTACGTAGGCCTGCGGATCTGTCGGAACGAATTCGACCTGGAACAGGCGATCATTAAAGAACTGCAGAGTGAGGACTCCGGGAACGTCGAGGTGACGATATCCAGCCACCTCCAGCGAATCGAAATCGTAGGGCGGATAGTCCGACGAAGGCTTGGCGTGGCGAACGTCATGAAGCCAATCGGCATGGCCGGACACTCTCAGCCGAGTCTCGACCTGCGCAATGCTGGCGTAGCTACGAAACCCTTGCGTCAGGCTCAGCCCTGACTGACGCGCACGGTAGCGCTCCGCATCTGCATGCTCTGAGCCAAGAACAAGCTGGCTGATTCCACCGCCGGGCAGACTCACCAGCCCCGTGACATGCAGGAGCTGGGCCGCGCCCAAGAGAATCACCAGTGCAACCAGACCCGCGAGCACGCGCTGCTTCCAGACTTGTGCCGTCGTCCGCGCACCGCCGGATCCCAAGCCCTGTTGCGCCGCCTCCGTCATAAGCCCCCCAAGCCTGCGCCCGAGCGGGCAGCTTGACGAGTGTAGGCCCTGCCGCGCGCCTCAGTCTTCTGGTTCGTAGCCCAGATTCGGCGCCAGCCACTTTTCCGCGGTGCGCAGATCCCAGTTCTTGCGCCGCGCGTAATCCTCGACCTGATCCTTGTTAACGCGACCGAGCACGAAGTATTGGGCATCCCGATGCGCGTAATACCAGCCGCTCACCGCGGCGGCAGGCCACATGGCCATGCTCTCGGTGAGCGTCATGCCGATGTTGTGTTCGACGTCGAGCAGCTTGAACAAGGTCTGCTTCTCGGTGTGCTCGGGACAAGCGGCATAGCCGGGCGCGGGACGAATGCCTTGGTACTTCTCGTCGATCAGCGACTCATTGTCGAGATGTTCGTCCGGCGCATAGCCCCAGAATTCCTTGCGCACTCTCTGGTGCAGGCGCTCGGCGAAAGCTTCGGCAAGACGATCCGCCAGTGACTCGAGCAGGATCGCGTTGAAATCGTCGTTGGCCTTCTTGAATGCCGCCACGCGCTCGTGGCAGCCCAGGCCCGCGGTGACCGCAAACGCGCCGACATAGTCGTGCAGACCGCTTTCGCGCGGCGCGACGTAGTCCGCGAGGCAGCGATTGGGAACGCCCTCGCGATGCTGGCCCTGCTGGCGCAGGTTGCGCAGGCGCGCAATTTCTTTCGAGTAGGTTTCGTCGGCGTAGACCGCGATGTCGTCGTGATCCACAGCCAGCGCCGGGAACAGGCCAATCACGCCACTCGCGGTCAGCCAGCGCTCCTCGATGATGCGGTCGAGCATGGCCTGCGCGTCGCTCCACAGCTTGCGCGCCACTTCGCTCGTTGCCGGGTTGTTGAGGATGTCCGGAAACTTGCCCTTCATCTCCCAGGCGATGAAGAACGGCTGCCAGTCGATGTACTCGCGCAGCTCGGCCAGCGGGTAGTCGCGCAGCACCTTCACGAACTGGGTTGCGTGCTCGTGGTGGTGATCGCATGCGGGCCCTTCGCAGACGTCTTTGGCTTGCTGCAACAGCATGCGCGGGCGGAACGGCTTGGCCTTGCTCCAGTCGATGGGCGTGCGGTTCGCGCGTGCGTCGGCCAGCGGCAGAAACTTCTCCTGCCGATCCTTATTGGCGTGGCGCTCGCGGATACTTTCGTACTCCTTGTCGAGTTCCGCGACTAGCCTGGGCTTCTGCTCGGCGGACAGCAGTGCCGAAACCACCGGCACCGAACGCGAGGCATCCTTCACCCACACGACCGGGCCGTGATAGCTCTTGTCAATCTTCACCGCGGTGTGCGCGCGCGAGGTCGTCGCGCCGCCGATCAGCAGCGGAATGTCGAAGCCCTGGCGCTCCATTTCCTTGGCGAAGTTCGCCATCTCGTCGAGGCTGGGCGTGATCAGGCCGGACAGGCCAATCACGTCGGCCTTCTCGGCCTTGGCGGCGTCCAGAATCTTCTGCGCCGGCACCATTACGCCCAGATCGACCACGTCGTAGTTGTTGCACTGGAGCACCACGCCGACGATGTTCTTTCCGATGTCGTGTACGTCGCCCTTGACCGTGGCCATCACGATCTTGCCCTTGGCCTGCACCGCGTCGCCGGGCTTCTTCTCGGCTTCGATGAACGGAATGAGATACGCGACTGCCTTTTTCATCACGCGCGCGGATTTCACCACCTGTGGCAGGAACATCTTGCCGGCACCGAACAGATCGCCGACCACGTTCATGCCGTCCATCAGCGGGCCTTCGATGACTTCGATGGGCCGGCCGCCGCGCGCGGAAATTTCAGCGCGCAGCGACTCGGTGTCGGCCTCCACGAACGCATCGATGCCCTTCACCAGCGCGTGCGTGATGCGCTGGCCGAGCGGCAATGAGCGCCAGGCTTCGTCGGCCACTTCCTGCTTCGCGCCATCGGTCTTGAATTTGCCGGCAATCTCGATCAGGCGCTCGGTGCCGTCCTCGGGACGCCGGTTGAGAATCACGTCCTCGATGCGCTCGCGCAGCTCGGGGTCGAGATCCGCGTACACCGGCAACACACCGGCGTTGACGATGCCCATGTCCATGCCCGCCTGGATGGCGTGGTACAGGAACACGCTGTGAATCGCCTCGCGCACCGGGTTATTGCCGCGGAAGCTGAAACTCACGTTGCTCACGCCGCCGCTGATGTGCGCGTGCGGCAGGTTCTGGCGGATCCAGCGCGTGGCCTCGATGAAGTCCAGCCCGTACAGATTGTGCTCCGCAATGCCGGTGGCGACCGCGAACACGTTCGGGTCAAAGATGATGTCTTCCGGCGGAAAACCGACCTGCTCGGTGAGGATCTTGTACGCGCGCGAGCAGATTGTCTTGCGCCGTTCCAGGTTGTCGGCCTGACCCTGCTCGTCGAAGGCCATCACCACCACGGCCGCGCCGTACTTGAGGCACAACCGCGCCTCGCGGACAAACTTCTCCTCGCCCTCCTTCATCGAGATCGAGTTGACGATCGGCTTGCCCTGCACGCACTTCAGGCCCGCCTCGATCACCTCCCACTTCGAGGAGTCGATCATGATCGGCACACGCGAAATATCCGGCTCGCTCGCGATCAGGTTCAGGAACCGGGTCATCGCGGCAACGCCGTCGATCATGCCCTCGTCCATGTTCACGTCGATCACCGGCGCGCCGGCCTCGACCTGCTGGCGCGCCACGGCCAGCGCCGCGCCGTAGTTCTCTTCCTTGATCAGCTTCTTGAACGCCGCCGAGCCGGTGATGTTGGTGCGCTCGCCGACGTTGATGAAGCCGCGCTCGCGCGTCAACGTCAGCGGCTCAAGACCCGCGAGCCGGCACAAGCGCGGCACCTCGCTGGGCACGCGCGGCTTCACGTCCGACACCGCCTTTGCAATCGCGCCGATATGCGGCGGCGTGGTGCCGCAGCAGCCGCCGACGATATTCACCAGCCCGCTGGTCGCGAACTCGCGGATGATCGCGGCCGTGTCCTGCGGTAGCTCGTCGTACTCGCCGAAAGCGTTGGGCAGGCCGGCGTTGGGGTAGCAGGAGATGTGGCAATCAGCGAGCCGCGACAGCTCGGCGATGTACGGCCGCATGTCCTTGCCGCCGAGCGCGCAATTCAGGCCCACTGCCAGCGGCCGCGCGTGGCGCACGGAATTCCAGAACGCCTCCGCGACCTGGCCCGAGAGCGTGCGGCCGGAGGCGTCGGTGATGGTGCCGCTGATGATGATCGGCCACTCGCGGCCGCGTTCCTCGAACAAGGTCAGGCACGCAAAGATCGCGGCCTTGGCATTGAGCGTGTCGAAGATGGTTTCGATCAGGAACAGGTCCGAGCCGCCATCCACCAGGCCGCGCGCCTGTTCGAGATAGGCCTCGACGAGTTCGTCGTAGCTCACGTTGCGCTTGGCCGGATCGTTCACGTCCGGGCTGATGCTGGCGGTGCGATTGGTCGGACCGATGGCGCCGGCCACGAAGCGCGGATGCTCTTGTGTGCTGATCGCATCGACCGCCTCGCGCGCGAGCCGCGCGGCCGCCACGTTCATCTCGTAGCTCAGCGATTCCATGCCGTAATCGGCCATGGAGATGCGCTGCGCATTGAAACTATTGGTCTCGATCAGGTCCGCGCCCGCAGCCAGATACTTCGCGTGGATCTCGCGAATTATGTGAGGCTGGGTCAGCACCAGCAGATCGTTGTTGCCCTTGAGGTCAGAGGGCCAGTCTTTGAAGCGCTCGCTGCGATAGTCCGCCTCTCCGAGCTTGTAGCCCTGGACCATGGTGCCCATGGCGCCGTCAATCACCAAAATTCTGCGGGCAAGAAGATCCCGAAGCTGAGGGGTGCAGTCGGGGCGTAGCGAGGTCGGGAGCGCGTCGAACATGGGCCGATTATACCTTTGGATATCCTCTTATGCGGATAAGCGGATATTCAAACAAGAGCGAGCGTAAATAAACTCAGGTCGCGCAAACGGATTGAGTCATCGAAAATCGAAACGAAATAACTGGATAAAGCCGAGCAAAA
>JBQTJH010000043.1:0-4223 GCA_052387335.1 Panacagrimonas sp.
GGACAGGCCGGCCTGCGCACCTTCCAGGATCAGGAATTCGAACAGCACCGCATCGTCGTGCTGCGCTCGCCCCCACTCTTTATCGTGATAGGCCTTGTATGCGTCCGAGCCCAGACACCAGCCACAGCGAATTTTTTCTGCCGCTGCCATCAGGCGAAGTGCAGCCGCTGCCCGCGCGGCGGCAGCACTCTTTCGCCGTCCCAGGCCAGCTCGCCATTGACCCAGGTTGCGGCGATGTGTCCGGGCAGGCTCATGCCGTCCAGCGGTGACCAACCGACCTTGTACAGCACGTCTTCATTCTTGACCTGAGTCACGCGGCTGTCGTCCACCAGCACCAGATCGGCGAAATAGCCTTCACGGATATAACCGCGCTCACGAACACCGAACAGATCGGCAACGGCATGACTGGTCTTGCGCACCAGGGTGTGTAGATCTAGCTCGCCGCGGCGGATCAGCTCGAAACCCATCAGCAGCGCATGCTGCACCAGGGGCAGGCCCGAAGGCGCCTTGAAATACTCCCGTGCTTTCTCCTCCAGGGTGTGGGGTGCGTGATCGGTGGCGATGACATCGATCTGGTCTTCCATCACCGCGCGCACCAGCGCCGCGCGATCCTGCGGTGTCTTGATCGCCGGATTGCACTTGATCAGGCTGCCGCGCGTGGCGTAGTCGCGGCTATCCATCATCAGATGATGGATGCAAGCCTCCACCGTGATGCGCTTGCCGGCCACCGGCCCCTTGTCAAAGAAGCTCAGCTCACGCGCCGTCGTCAGGTGCAGCACATGCAGGCGCGCGCCGTGCTTCTTGGCCAGGCCCGTGGCGAGCTCCGTGGAGGCGTAGCAGGCCTCGGCGGAACGGATGTTCGGATGCTCGTCCCAGGGCACCTGCTCGCCGAACTGCTCGCGGGCCTTCTGTTCGTTGCGCAGGATCATGGGTGTGTCTTCGCAATGCGTGACCACCATCAGCGGCGCGCGTTCGAAGATGCCGTTGAGCGTCTTGGGGTCGTCCACCAGCATGTTGCCGGTGGACGCGCCCATGAACACCTTCAGCGCGCAGGCCTCATCCGGCTGCAGCGCGGCGATCTCTTCCAGATTGTCGTTGGCGCCGCCAAAGTAGAACGCGTAATTGCTGTGAACCCGCCCCTTGGCACGCGCGTATTTCTCGGCCAACAGCGCTCGGGTGGTAATGGCCGGCACGTTGTTGGGCATGTCGAACACCGAGGTGATGCCGCCGGCAACCGCCGCCGCCGATTCGGTGAATAGGTCGCCCTTGTGGGTCAGGCCGGGCTCACGGAAATGCACCTGATCATCAATCATGCCCGGCAGCAGCAGCTTTCCCTTGGCGTCATGAACCGCAGCGCCCGCTGGCGCTGACAGCTGAGCTCCGATCCGGACGATGCGTTGATCCTCGATCAACACATCGCCGTTCAGCACCCGGCCTTCGTTGACGATGCGCGCGTTGCTGATCAGTAGTTTTGACATGGTCGGTTCCTTGGCGATGGGCCGCAGTTTAAGCCGCGCTCGACTCAATCGTCGCCGCCTGCGCATCCAGTTGCCCATGCGGCGCGTAGGGACTGGTTCACAAAACCAAATCGTCAAGGAGCAGGTCCATGAGCATGTTGAAGTCGTCTCTCCTGATCGGCAGTGCCGCCGCCGGCGCGCTACTGGGCTTTGCCGCACAGGCCTCAAGCCACCGCGAGGCCCCGTTCATCGCCTCCATTCCCAAGGTCGATGGCACCGACTTCTACATGTTCCGCAGCTACGAAAATGGCCGCAACGGCTTCGTCACCCTGATCGCCAACTACCAGCCGCTGCAGGATTCCTACGGCGGTCCGAATTACTTCACCATGGACCCGGATGCCCTGTACGAGATTCATGTGGACAACAATGGCGACGCCATCGAGGATCTGACATTCCAATTCCGCTTCCGCAACCAGTACGGTCAGGCCAACATCCCCGGTGCCGTGACCAATGGCACCGTCAATGGTGCCGTTGCCGCCACCGGCGCGCCGACCCCGACCGCCTCTCCAGTCCAAGTGCCGCTGGCCAACGTCGGCGGCGGAACGGGTGCCGCCACCGGCGCGCTCAATGTGGTTGAAACCTACACCGTGTCGCTGGTTCGCGGCGATCGTCGCTCCAGCGCCGGCACGCAACTGACCAATCCGAACGGCGGTGGCGCGAACTTCACCAAGCCGGTGGACAACATCGGCGAGAAGTCGATTCCCAATTACAGCGGCTACGCCAATCAGTTCATCTACAACAACGTTGCCATTCCGGGCTGCGCAGCGACCGGCGCGAAGCTCTTTGTCGGTCAGCGTCGTGAAGGCTTCGTGGTCAACCTGGGACAGGTGTTTGACCAGATCAACCTGAATCCACTGGAGCCTTCCCGCAGCTCCGGCAGCAACATCATTGACGATAAGAACGTGACGTCGCTGGCGCTGGAAGTCCCGGTGGCCTGCCTCACCAACGGCACGGAGCCGGTGATCGGCGCGTGGACCACCGCCAGCGTGCGCCAGGCGCGGCTGATCAACCCCTCGCCCGTGGGTCCGGTCGCCAACGCCAGTGGTCGCGGCCCGGCGCAGCAAGGTGGTGCCTGGGCGCAGGTCTCGCGCCTCGGCCATCCGCTGGTCAACGAGGTGGTGATCGGCATCACCGACAAGGATCGCTTCAACGCCAGCGAGCCCAAGGATGACGTCGCCACTTTCGCCAACTATGTCCTGACGCCGTCGCTACCGATCCTGGTGAATGTGCTGTTTGGCGTCGCACCGCCGCCGACACCGCGCATCGATCTGCTGAATGTGTTCGTCACCGGCATCCGCACGCCGGTCAATGGCGTGGCCACCAGCTTCACTCACCCTCAAGGCGTCAACCTCACCAGCTTTGCCGGCGCTGGCGAGATGCTGCGACTCAATACCGCGTTTCCGACCGCAGCCAACGCGGTCGCGCCGACTCCGTCCAGCGACCTCGGCTTCCTGGCCTGCGACCTCAATGGCTTCCCCAACGGTCGCCGCCCGATCGACGACGTGGTGGACATCGCGCTGACCGGTGCCGAAGGCGCGCTGCTCGGATTCAACGGGCTGCAGACCTGCAACGTCGCGGGGGCCTCACCCGCGGTCGTGAACGCCGGTGCCGTGGTCAATGACGGCGCGCTGCCGGTTGCCAGCGACTACCTCACGGCATTTCCTTATCTGAACACGCCGATTCCCGGCGGCGTCGACCCCTAAGGAACGACCATGAACCGAATTGGAATTGCATCCCTGACCGCGCTCGCCGCCCTGGCGCTGGCCGCCTGCGGCGGCGACGACAACCAGCAGCGCGGCCCGCAGACCACCACCGAAATCGCGATGGAAGAAATCGATCAGAACACCAGCGAGACGTCCGGGCCGATTCTGCTCAATGATCTCGAGATCAGCGACGCCGACACCAACGAGACCGACGCGCCCTCACCCATCTGAGGCATTGCCAGCGTCAAGGATGACGGACCGTCACCACGCCCCCCGCCTCGCGCGGGGGTGCTTGCTTGCCGCGACGCTGATCTGCGCGACGACGTCGGCGAGTGCATCGCCTTTTCGCCCTACGGACGACGCGCAGGTACTTGAGCGGCTGCCAGCACGCGCGCCGACACCTGCACCCAGCAAGCTGCAAGTGGACCTAGCCGCAAGGCTGGCGCAGATCCACATCGAGCGCAGCCGCAGTGGCGGCGACCCGCGAGAACTCGGTTACGCGCAGGGCCTGCTCGCGCCCTGGTGGGATACGCCCGCGGCACCCGCGCCCATCCTGATCCTGCGCGCGACTCTCAAGCAGGCGAGGCACGATTTTTCTGGCGCACTCCGGGATCTGGATCAACTGCTACGCGATCACCCGAACGATGTCCAAGCGCGCTTGACCCAGGCCACCGTGCTGCGCGTGCAAGGCCGTTATCCGCAGGCGCTGCAAGCCTGTGCGCAATTGCAGCCGCACGTGAACCGTTTCATCGGCACGCTGTGCGAACAATCCCTGCGCGGTCTTGGCGGCGAGCTTGAAACGGCGTCCGCGGCGCTGGACGTGCTGCAAGACCAAGTCGAGCAACAAGATCGCGGCGTGGCCGCCTGGTATTTCGCCGAACGCGCCGACATGGCGCTGCGTGCTGGCGCGGACGAACAAGCGCGCGCGCTGTACCGGACGGCGCTCCAGCGATTCCCTGCGGACCTGGACTTGATGGCATCGCATGCTGATTTGCTGCTCGAT
>JBQTJH010000044.1:0-8855 GCA_052387335.1 Panacagrimonas sp.
TTTCCCCCCGCCCCCCCCGCCCCCCAACAAAGCGCCTGAGTCTTCGCTCCGCCCATGACACACACTCGCCGTATCCGCTGAGGCGGAAACGGCGTCGACGTTATTGATGATCGAGATTCTTCAAACCAACCCTGCGGTGCTCATCGTCAGCGCGATGTTGCTGGGCCTGTGCGTGGGCAGCTTCCTGAACGTGGTGGCGCATCGACTGCCGATGATGATGGAACAGGAATTTCGCGAGGCCTGTCGCGAACAATTCGGTGTGCCGGAAGCCTCTGCCGATGCGCGGGTGTCGCTGGCGCAGCCCGCGTCCGCCTGCCCGGCTTGCGGCACACACATCAAGCCTTGGCACAATATTCCGCTGCTGGGCTGGTTGCTGCTGCGCGGACGCTGCGCGCAGTGCAGCGCGACCATCTCGGTGCAGTATCCGCTGGTGGAACTCATCGCCGCGATACTCGCGGTGGCCTGCGCCTGCCGCTTCGGCTTCGGCATGCAGATGTTCAGCGCGATGGTGCTGAGCTGGGCTCTGCTGGTGCTGACGGTGATCGACCTGCGCACCCTGTACCTGCCAGATGCGATCACCCTGCCCTTGCTGTGGCTGGGTCTGCTGCTGAGTCTGGGCCCGGTGTTCGCAGACCCGGCATCGGCCATCGCCGGCGCCGCGGCGGGCTATCTGGTGTTGTGGAGCATCTTCTGGGTGTTCAAGCTCGCCACCGGCAAGGACGGCATGGGCTATGGCGACTTCAAGCTGATGGCCGCTCTGGGCGCCTGGCTGGGCTGGCAGCTGCTGCCACAGATCGTGCTGTTGTCGGCCGTGGTCGGCGCCGTGGTCGGTATCGGCCTGATGGCGACGCGCAAGGCCGAGTGGTCATCGCGTATTCCCTTCGGGCCGTATATCGCGGGCGCCGGATGGATTGCCCTGATCTGGGGTGAACAGATCAACCACGCCTATCTCGGCGTGGCGCTGGGGTCTTAAATGGCGCGCTATGTCGTCGGACTCACGGGTGGCGTGGCCAGCGGCAAGTCGCTGGTGAGCGCCGCGTTTCGGCAACTGGGCGTGCCGGTGCTGGATGCCGACCAGGTGTCGCGGCTGGTGGTGGAGCCCGGCCAGCCAGCGCTGGCCGAGATCGTCGCGCAGTTTGGCGCCGACGCCCTGCAGGCCGACGGCCAGCTCGACCGGCGACGCATGCGCGAGCGCGTGTTCGCCGATCCGGCCGCGCGGCGTCAGCTTGAGCAGATCACGCATCCGCACATCCGCGCCTACATCCGCGCCTGGCTGGACGCGCAGATCGCGCCCTATTGCATGCTGGAGAACGCCATCCTGTTTGAGTCGGGCATGGAGGCGCTGGTTGATCGCGTGCTGGTGGTGGACGTACCCGAAGAGCTGCAGCGCCAGCGTCTGATGCAGCGCGATCAGGTGGACGAGGCGCTGGTGCAGCGCATGCTGGCGGCGCAGAGTCCGCGCAATCTGCGCCTGGAACGCGCCGACGAGGTCTTGCTCAACACCGGCACGCCCGAACAAACCGCAGCGGCCGTCGCACAGTTGCATCAGGGTTTTTCGATGCGCGCTGCCGCAGCGCGCGCGGCGGACGCAAGCTGATCATCGCCGCGTGCTGCATTGCCGCAATCCGAGCACTGGGTCACAATCGGGTCACTTTTGCCCCCCGGATGTGGCGTGAGCTCAGGACTGGAAGCGGTCGTCTTCGAACAGCCTCTCAGCGAGCGGATCAGAACCTTTCTGCGCCTGGAGTTCCTGTTCGGTCAGTACGATCACCACCGCGCAGACCCCACAGCCTATGGCACACGCGCCCGGCTGCACGCCCTGCTGGACATCCTTACGGTGCTGGGCCGGTCGGATCTGAAGAAGGACATCCTCAAGGATTTGCTCGAACAGCACGCGGTGCTGACCCGCCTGGGTAATCGTCCAGGTGTGGACCACACGCGCCTGCACACGGTGCTGGCTGAGATCACCGCGGCGGTCAATGGCCTACAGCAACTGACCACGCAATTCGCCTCGATGGCGCTGCGCGACAATGAATTCCTGATGTCGGTGCTCAACCGCAGCTCGATTCCGGGCGGCACCTGCGCGTTCGATCTACCGGCGTATCACCACTGGCTGTCGCAGCCGGTGGACGTGGCGCAGCGCGATCTGGATAGCTGGTTCTCTGACCTGATTCCCTACGCCCAAGCCATTCTGCTCAATCTGCGCCTATTGCGTGGCAGCGTGCCCCTGGTCGACGCCGTGGCCCATGGCGGCACCTATGTGCATGCGCCGCAAAGCGCCTGCAGTCTGCTGCGCGTGTTTGTGCCCCAGGACGCCGGTGTCTATCCGGAAATCAGCGCCGGCAGCCACCGCTTCACCTTGCGCTTCATGCAGCTGCGCGATGTCAACCAGCGCTCCGGCCAGGCCCATCGCGATATCGCGTTCAAGCTGCAGTGCTGCGCGTTCTGACCGCAGCACCGAGCTTCGGAATTTAAACGCGTTTCAAACCTCGACCATCTGGAAGTCGGCCTTGCCGGCGCCGCAGTCCGGGCAGGTCCAGGATTCCGGCACATCGTCCCAGGCCGTACCGGGCGCAATGCCCTCGTCGGGCAGGCCAGCGGCCTCGTCGTACACGAAATCGCACACCAGGCAACGCCACTTCTTCATCGTCGGACCTCGTTATCGGGAAAGGAAACCGGGCGACCGTCCCAAACCCCTGGGCCACGGGCACGCCACGACGGCGGCGAATTCTACGCGGCCCATCCGCGTCCGGCGAACACGCAAAAAAGAACCGGGTCGGCGTACCGAACCCGGTCAGGGGGGAGAGACGGTTTGCGGGCTCTCTAGCCGCTTGATGCCGCGCCGGAGCGCGACATCGCGATTGGGGTACTGCCGGGTCGCCTCGCCTTGCCTGCTGCGTGTTGCGACCACGAGCCCATCTTGCGCTTGCCCTACATGACATTGGGGCGACGACCGACGAAAGCGACGGCGCGACCGATGACCGTAGGCGTCAAGTGCCCGCAGGTGTTTTGTGGTCCCGACCAGCCGGCCGCGCGTACCGTTCAGCGGAGTACTTCAATACGCTCGACCGCCATCGCGAAGGCCAGGTCGCGGCATGACGCTGCGCCGCATGCGGGCTAAACTCCTGCCGCTTTTTCTCCCTCGCAATGCCCATGAAATCCCAGTTGCAGGCGCTGCTCGTCCAGGCGCTCGCGTCCCTGTCGTCCTCGCTTGGTCGTGAAGTGTCCCTGCCCGCCTCGCACCAGCTCGACGCGACCAAGGACCGCCGTCACGGTGACTTCGCCACCAACCTTGCGCTGGTCATTGCCAAGCCACTGGGACAGCCGCCGCGCGCAGTGGCGGATCTGATCATCAAGCACCTGCCGGCTTCGACGCTGGTGGCAAGGACGGAAATCGCCGGGCCGGGCTTCATCAATTTCTTCCTGAACGCCGACAGCTTCACCGCGCTGGTCGCCGACATCATCGCCGCCGGTGATCGCTACGGTCGCGACGATTCCAAACGCCGCGGCAAGGTGGTGGTGGAGTTCGTGTCCGCCAACCCCACCGGTCCACTGCACGTCGGCCATGGCCGCGGTGCGGCAGTGGGTGATTGCCTGGCGCGCCTGTACGAGGCCGCGGGCTGGGAGGTGACGCGCGAGTTCTACTACCACGACGCTGGCGCGCAGATCAGCAATCTCGGCGCCTCAGTGCATGCACGTATCCAGGGCATCGCGCCCGAGCAAGCCGGGTGGCCCGAGAACGGCTACCGCGGCGACTACATCGTCGACGTCGCCAAGGCCTATCTGGCCGGCGAGACTGTGATCGCCGATGACCGCGAAGTCACCGCCACTGCCGACGCCGACGATCTTGCGGCGATCACCGCGTTCGCAGTCGCCTACCTGCGCCGCGAACAAGATGCCGATCTGAAGGCCTTTGGCGTCGCATTCGACATCTATTCGCTGGAGTCCGCTCTGTACACCGAGGGCAAGGTGGAAGACACGGTGGCGGCGCTGATTGCATCGGGTCACACCTTCGAACAGGACGACGCGCTGTGGCTGCGCACCACCGCGTTCGGCGACGACAAGGACCGTGTCATGCGCAAGCGTGACGGGGGCTACACCTACTTCCTGCCCGACGTGGCCTACCACGTCGGCAAGTGGCAGCGCGGCTATACGCGTGCGGTCAACGAGCAGGGTTCGGATCATCACGGCACCATCGCGCGCGTGCGCGCCGGCTTGCAGGCCTTGGACCTGGGCATTCCGAAAGACTGGCCCAGTTATGTGCTGCATCAGATGGTGACGGTGATGCGCGGCGGCGAAGAGGTGAAGATCTCGAAGCGCGCCGGCAGCTACGTCACCTTGCGCGATCTGATCGACGAAGTCGGTCGCGACGCCACGCGCTACTTTCTCACCGCGCGCAAATCTGATTCGCACCTGGTGTTCGACGTGGATCTGGCGCGCTCGAAGTCCGACGAGAACCCGGTTTATTACATCCAGTACGCGCACGCGCGCATCTGCTCGGTTCTGCGTCAGGCCGAAGAGCGCGGCATGGCGTTCGACGCGGCGATCACCGCCACCGCGCTGCACCGTTTGAGCGAGGTGCAGGAGAAAGCCCTGCTCGCCCACCTGGCCAAATTCCCCGAGATGGTCGGCGTGTCGGCCGAGCAGAATGCGCCGCACGGGGTGGCGTTCTATCTGCGCGATACCGCCGATCTGCTGCACAGCTATTACAACGCGATCGATACCGCCGGACATCGCATCAAATTCATCGTGGAAGACGACGCCGAACTGACTCAGGCGCGCTTGGCGCTGGTGGTGGCCACGCGCCAGGTGATCCGCAACGGCCTGGCGTTGCTGGGCGTCTCCGCGCCGGAGAGCATGTAACGATCATGCTCAAAGCTCCGCACCACGACATCCATAGCCTGCTCGGCATGATCACCCTCACCCTAAGCCTCGCTTCGCGAGAGTCACGTTAATGGGTCGCGATTACGTGGCGCGCAATCGTCGCCCTGCACCCAAACCCGCGGGCCTGCCCGGTTGGGTCTGGCTGGTGGCGGGATTGTCGATGGGCTTGGTGGTCGCAGCGGTGGTCTACATTGGCCGCCCGACCGAACCGATGCCGATGGCGCCGGCAGCGGGTGCGGCCAAGCTGACACCGCAAGCCGCCAAGCCCAAGGTGGAGATTCCACCCAAGGAAGACCCTCGCTTCGATTTCTACACGCTACTGGAAAAGGAACAGGTGGTTGTCCCTGCGCAGACTGCGCCCGCCCAGGCCACGCAGAAGCCGCCACCGCGTGAGGCCGAACCTGCCGCGCCCAGCGCCAACGCAGCGGCCGCGGTCGGCACCTCGACCGGCGACCAGTACCTGATCGTGGCCGGTGCCTTCCGCGAGCCGGGCAATGCCGATGAACATCGCGCAAGACTCGCCTTGGCCGGCATCGAATCGAACATCGAACGCATCCAGGGCCAAGACAACAGCACCTGGCATCGCGTGCGCATCGGCCCGGAACCCTCACTGGCGCGCGCGCAGTCGGTGCTGTCCAAACTGCAGTCCAACGGCTTCGAAGGGCGCGTGGTCAAACTACCCTGAGCGGGTTCAGCGCGGGCTCCACACGTCAATCGTGTCGAAGCCGTAGTAGGCGCGCAGCAGTTCGTAGAGTTGCGCGTGATGGCGCGCCAGTTCAGCGCCGCGCTGAAAGAACGCCTCGGTCACCACGCCAAAGAATTCCGCCGGGCTTTCTGCGCCGTAGGGATCGAGCACTGGCGGACGTCGATGTCGGCGCAGGCGTTCGAACTCGGTCTTCATCACCGTTGACCAGGTCGCGTAATCCTTGAGCGCGGGTGCGCCCTCGCCCGCCTGACCTTCATCGTCGAGCTGATGCGCAAACTCATGCACCACGACGTTGACCTCGTCACCCTGCAGCGCGGCCTCGACATCCGGCCATGACAGAATGACTCGATCACCCTGCCAGGATTCACCGATCCGCTCCTCCGGATCATCAGACACAAGGCCAAGTTCATCGGGTTCGAGCGTGGGGACCAGGAAGGGCCCCGGATAAATCAGCAGCTGGCGTAGCTGCGTAAACACCGGCGCATGCGCCCGCAGAATCATCAGGCAGGCCGTGCCGGCAATCAGCAGCCGCATCTCCTCGGTAACCTGCAGGCCCGCGCAGCCGACGAAACGCTTCTGCTGCAGAAAGGATTCAAGCTGCGCATCAAAGTGTTTGCGCTGTGTCTGAGTCAGACGCGCGAGCCAGGGCAGGCGCGCATCGAGCAGATTTCTGGATTCGACCGACAAGCGTAGAGGCGGCTTCGGCGCGCGCCGGGTGTACCAGGCCAAGGCTACGACCAGCACGGCGACGATGAGCGCCATCGCCGCAGAAAACGCGCTGTCCATATTCAGCTACTACAGGCCGCGCAGGTTGGCGAAGCCGAGCATCAGGCGCTTGGTTCCCGCGTTGAGAAACTTGATCTCGATCTGGGCGCGATCACCATCACCGTCGAAACTCAGGATGGTGCCCTCACCGAACTTGGGATGCATTACGCGCTGCCCCAGACGAAACCCGCCGGGGCCAAGTTCGCTGGCACCGGCCACGCGGGACGGCGCTCGCGGCGCGGCACCGCTGCCATAGCCGGCAGACCCGTAGCCGCCGCCCGAACCGTATTGAGTGCGCGGTTCGCGTGAACCAAACGCCGGACGCAATATCCCGGCGCGCGGGCGCGTTTCGCTCAGACATTCACTCGGCACTTCCTTGAGAAACATGGACGGCGCGCCGATCTGTTCCACCCCATGCACGCGTCGGATCTCGGCATAGCTCAGATACAGCTTGCGTCGCGCGCGCGTAATCCCGACATAGAACAGCCGCCGCTCCTCCTCCAGATTGCCTTCGTCTACCGCGCGCATGGACGGAAACAAGCCGTTCTCCACACCAACAATGAACACCACCGGAAACTCCAGACCCTTGGCCGCATGCAAGGTCATCAATTGCACGCAGTCTTCACCGGGGCCGGATTGCTGTTCTCCGGATTCCAGCGCCGCGTGCGTCAGAAATGCGGTCAGCGGTTCCAGCACGGGCTCGTCCGGATTCTCGGCTGTGGCCGCGAGAGGCTCCGTCTCGAACGAACGCGCAGCACTGACCAGCTCGTCGAGGTTTTCGAGTCGGGCCTCGGCCTGCTCGCCCTTCTCCTTCCTGTAGTGATCCTTGAGGCCGGTGCGCGCTATCACCAGCTCGGTAGCCTGCGACAGCGGCAGCGCGCGGGTTTCCTCGTGCAGGTTGTCGATCAGCTTGAGGAACTCGACGACCTTGCCCGCCGAGCGCCCAAGCTGGCCGCTCGCGTTCTTGGCCGCGCTCCACAACGAGGCCTCGCTGGCGCGCGAAATCTCGCGCAGCTTTTCCATCGTGGTCGCGCCGATGCCGCGCGTGGGCGTATTCACTGCACGCTCGAAGCTGGTGTCGTCGTCGCGGTTGTGCAGAAGACGCAGATAGGCCAGCGCGTCCTTGATCTCTTGGCGTTCGAAAAAGCGTAGGCCGCCGTAGATACGATAGGGAATACGTGATCGGATCAAAACCTCTTCCAGCACACGCGACTGCGCGTTGGAGCGGTACAGAATCGCCAGATCGGTGTGGCGGCAGCGGCCATCGAGGTGATCGCGCATGCGGTTGGCGACGAACTCGGCCTCGTCGTATTCGTTGAAGGCGGCGTAGAGCTGGATCTGCTCGCCCTCACCGCTATCGGTCCACAGGTTCTTGCCGAGCCGATTCGTGTTCTTCGCGATCAAGCCGTTCGCGGCTTTGAGGATGGTGCCGGTGGAGCGATAGTTCTGCTCCAACCGCACCACCTCGGTGCCCGGAAAATCCTTTTCCAGCCGCACCATGTTCTCGACCTTGGCGCCGCGCCATGAATAAATCGATTGGTCGTCATCGCCGACCGCGAACATCGTGCCGCTGTCGCCCGCCAGCACCTTGAGCCAGGCGTACTGCAAGGTGTTGGTGTCCTGGAATTCATCGACCAGCACGTGGCGGAAGCGGCGTCGGTAGTGCGCCTGGATTTCCGGGACATCGCGTGTGATCTCGTAAGCACGCAGCAGCAGATCGGCGAAGTCCACCATGCCGGACTGCGCGCAGGCCGTCTCGTAGGCGGTGTAAATGCGCGCGTACTGCAGCAGGGTGTAATCGCCAAGATCATGCAGGTGATGCGGGCGCCGCGCCTCTTCCTTCTGCGCGTTGATCCAGCCGGTCACGGTCTTGGGCGGCCACTGCTCGTCCGACAGGTCCAGCGACTTGATCACCCGCTTGACCAGCCGTAGCTGGTCGTCGGCGTCGAGAATCTGGAAGTTCTGCGCGAGCTTGGCCTCTTTCCAGTGCAGGCGCAGCATGCGATGGGCAATGCCATGGAAGGTGCCGACCCACATCGAGCGTATCGGCGCGGTAATGAGCTGCTCGATGCGCCCGCGCATCTCACTCGCAGCCTTGTTGGTGAACGTGACCGCGAGAATCGACAAGGGCGAAACGCCCTCCACCGCGATCAGCCAGGCAATGCGGTGCACCAGCACGCGCGTCTTGCCGGAGCCCGCACCGGCCAGAACAAGACGATGCTCGGGTGGTGCGGTGACCGCCTCCTTCTGAGCAGGATTGAGGCTGGCGACCAGCGGCGTGATGTCGGCGAGATCCTGCATCGGACGATTTTAACGAGCAGCGGCTGCGAAGCTGCAGAATATTTGAGCGCAGCGTATTCGGAGCCAAAAAAAGCCCCGCATGGCAGCCTGTTTCGAAACTGCAGCACTGCCGGATCAAGAGACGCCCCTCGCGAGAGGGGCGTTTTTGTTTTGAGTCGTTGAAGCGGAGAAATGCTCAGGCGGGCGCGAGCTGGCGGGT
>JBQTJH010000045.1:0-55062 GCA_052387335.1 Panacagrimonas sp.
GCTCAGCGCGATAGGCGCGGAGGATCAGCTCGTGAAACTCGCGCTCCTTCTCGGCTAGCGCCTGCTCCTTCTTCTTCCCCGCCAGCCGGCCGGAGATGTTGAGGTACGCCTGCCGCTCGTAGCGGCCGAGGTTGAGCACCTCGAACGCGCGGAACGGCTTTCCCGCCGCCTTGAGCTCGCGCTGCACCTGGATCAGCCGCTTGCGCGTGGTGTGGATGCCGAACTTGCCCAGGTCCGTGGCGATCCACTTGCGCCCGAGTTTTTCCGCCACTGCTGCCGTGGTGCCAGAGCCGCAGAAGAAATCGGCGACGAGGTTGCCTTCGTTGCTGCTGGCTTTGATGATGCGTTCGAGGAGGGCTTCGGGTTTTTGGGTGGCGTAACTCGTGTCCTCTCTTGCCTGAGAGTTCACGGGTGAGATATCCGCCCAAACCGACCCTACAGGGACACCTTTGCTCTCATCGAGAAATCGCCTCAAACGGGGACGGCCACCTTGCGTCCTGGGCAACTCGATCCTCCCTTCCGCGAAGAGCCTTTCCATCGTTGCTTTTTCGTATCGCCAGCCCATGGCTGGCGATGGGCAGCCTCGCCATTCATACATCATGTTCGGACGCGGGTTAGGACTCGTAATGTTGTCGAGCTGGTACGCGCGCCCGTCCGGCATTTTGTGAGTGAAGCGAGAAAGATACTCGTCGCTGTAGGGCTCATGCTGAGGGTTCCAGATAAATCGTTCCCCCTTTGTCTTCCACATGAGTACGTCATGAGTGATGCCCCATCGCTGGCTATCGCCGTGAGCTGTCACTCGTTTCCACGTCATCGTCGCACCGGTACCGGACCCGCCAAATACTTCTCGCAAAGCAGCCTCAACTGCATGAGCGACGTTCGGCCCCATGTGCACGTAAATGCTCCCATCCTCCGCCAGCAAATCCCGCATCAAGATCAGCCGCTCGTAGATCATGCTGATGAAACTGTCCGCGCCGCGCCCCCAGGTGTCGCGGTAGGCAATCTGCTCCAGCAGATTCGGTTCCTTGTGAAAGGTCTCGCCGCCAATCTCGATGTCCATCGAAAAATCCGCGCCCACGTCGAAGGGCGGGTCGATGTAGATCAGTTTGAGGCCACCTGCCTCTTCGATCTGCTGGCGCAGCGCGCCGGACTTGAGGCTGGAGAGAATTAGCTTGTTGTCGCCCCAGATCAGCTTGTTGGTCCAGCCGCGGTGCTGGCGTCCGCGTGAGTCGAACAGATCGTGCTGGGCCTTGGTCTCCGCGCGCGGTTCGTCGATGTGTTCCAGGCTCTGGAACGGCAGCACGGTAGTGCAGACGTCGCGGGTCTTGCCGTTCCACACCAGCTCCACCTCGCGACGGTCCTCGAACAGCACAAAGCGGTACTTCTCCGGCAGCGGCCGGTTTTGCTGGATCAGCTCGATCAGGTCGCGCTTTTCGGCGTCGGTCAGGTCGTAGGCGGGGGCTTTGGGCATGGCGGGCGTTTTAGCGGTGCTGCATGGTGTCAAGGGTTTTATAAGCCATTGATTTGACGCATGGCATAAAGATTTCTAAAACCCATCTAAAACCTATTCTCAGGTTTGTAGCTTTAGCGGGCACTGGGAGTCGGCGCGCCAACCCGGCTCCTGCATACCGGTTGCTTGCTGCACTGCTGGAATGAAGTGTCGGTGCCGGAGTCAGGACCGTTCGGGCACGACATAAGCCCCGAATCGGCGTTGACGCCCAGGCCCAATGGGCCGGACAATAGATCCGCAGGCAAGCGCAAGACTTGTAGAGGCCATTGGCAACAGTGGCAGCCCGCACGGGTGGGATCCTCGAACTTGGGGCCTGCACTTAACTCAAACCCTCAGCTAGTTTCGCTAGCTGGGGGTTTTCTGTTTGCAGGCTCGTCAGGTCGCCTGGCCAGAACTTCAGACCGTAGCCGAACAGCTTGCCTTCGTAGCGGTAGGCGACGGGCAAGAGTTCAAGCAGGTAACGGCTTTCGGTATCGCCAAACGCATTGGGGTTGAGCGCCGCGAACGCACTGGATGCGACGGCGTCTGCCACTTGTAGCCCGGCCATCTGCGCATGCTGAACGGCGCTGACCTTGGTTGGATCAATGACCGACCATTCCATGTTGATGCCTCCGGCAGAAGGTTTGTCCCGCAGCTTGCACAGGTAGTGGCGCAGGTCGTCATAGGACATCTGGCTGCGGTTGGAGAAGATGATTTCTGCCGTGCCATCGCCGCGATCCTTGATGCGATGGTCGCGGCACAGCCAAGAGACACGCTCCAGCAGTAGGCGACAGGCGTAGCGATAGAGCTGGTGCTTTTGCGCCTGAAAAGTTTCTGGCTCCTGGATGGCGGGTTTGCAGATCAGCACGCTGACCGTGCGGATACGCGCTTTGCCGACGGCGCGTGAGTACGCCACGCGCTGCGCGTGACTGAGCTTGACGAAGTGCAGTTGCTGGCGTCGCTCACGGCCGAGTAGTGCGCGCGCTTCGTCCATGAGTTGAACCACGGTGGCATCGTGTTCGCGCCGCGTGACAACGGCGGACAACACCAGCCAGCGCGACGAGCCGCTGCCATTGGATCTGAACACAAACCCTTCGTCGCCGGACTCGTCCACGTAGACACGGAAGCTGGATGCGCTCACGCCTGAAAATCCCGGAACGCCGCGCGCAAGCCGGCGAAATCCTTCGGTGGATGACGCTCGAAGCCGTCCTGATCCACGTAGACGAAGTGGTAAGTCGGCCCGTACTCCTGCGGGCTCGCGGCGTTAGCGTCTTCGCACCACTGCTTCAAGCGCGCCATCTTGCGCGGCAGATCCAGCTCGGCGCGGCCCTTGGTCTCGATCAGATAGACGGCGCCGTCGGCGGTCTTGGCAATGAAGTCGGGAATGTAGTGCGAGAGGTCGCCGTCGTTCTTGACGTAGTCGAGCTTGAAGCCGACGGCCAGATAGTTCTTGGCAAAACTCTGCACGTCCGACGCATCGTCCAGGAACTTGGCGAAGGCCAGTTCGAAGCCGTCCGCGTTGACTTCGCCGACGATGCGGTTGAACACCGATTTCCTCACTGGCAGAAAGGCGCGGTTCTCGGTGCGGAAAGGGCGGGTGTCGCGCAGCCGTATGCGGTCCTCGATGCGCGCGGTACCGCTGTCGGTGATGGTGAGCGCATTGATCCCGGCCTTGAAGCTGTCGAACAAGATCTTGCCCGGCGCAGGCTCGGACAGGTTACGCAGCAGTTGCGGGTCTTCAAGATTCACCGCGTCGCCTTCGAACAGGTGATCGCGCACAAAACACTTGACCTTGGGATACAGCAGGTCATAGCCGCCAACCAGGCGCATCTCTTTGAGCAGTTGGCGGGTGAAGAAGCCGATCACGGAGCGATAGTCTGCGGGGCCCGAGTCATCGAGCCGCACCGTGTGATGGATCTCGGCGTCGAGCATGGTCTTGAACACGATCTCACGGGTCTGCTCGGCGGTGAAGGTCATCAGCGCGAGGCGCGGATTGCCGAACGAGGACGGGTCCAGATCTTCAAGCGACCGATACTCGCGGCTGAAACGCCGGCTGAGCTTGGGCAGCTCGATGTCCAGCGCCTCAAGATTTTTCTCGCCGTTCTGCGCGTCCACCTCCACCACGATCGAATCCTTGCGCTCAGCACCGCCGCCCATGGCAACGCGCTCGAAGCTGACCCCCTCGCTCTGGATCGACTCGACGAATTCCATGAACGCGGGGGTGCCCATCACCGATACGGTCTCGGCTGTGCTGCCGACGCCGTACATGCGGCGCAGGCCGCGCCCCAAGGTCTGCTCCGGCAGAATGTTGCTTTGTGCGGCGTAGGCGCGCAGCCCGCAGATGACGGTGACATTGCGCACGTCCCAGCCTTCCTTGAGCATCAGAACGCTGACGATGGCCTTGTACGGGGACGCCCAGCCATCGATCTGATTGCTCTGCTGACGCAGAAGTTGCAGTTCTTCCTTGTCCTTGCCGGTGGCCTTCTCCGCGATCTCGCCGTTCTTCTTGGTGTGGATTACCAGCACGGCACCGGCCAGCTCCGGGCAGACCTTTTCCAGGTGCGCGCCCACTTCGTCGCAGTTGCGGGTGTCGTCCACCATGACGAACAAAACGGCCTTCTTGCCGAGCTTCTCGTGCTCGGCGTAGCTCTTGCGCCATTCCTCAACACCGAGCGCCAGGTAGTCGGCGTATTTCTCGCAGAACAACGCGCTTCTGGCCTCGACTAGCCGCGCCCGGCTTGCCGCATCTGGTAAGACCGGGTGCTTGACCACGTTCTGGTGGATGGCCTCGACCAGCGGGTAGTCGGAAACCGTCTGCACGAAGATGGCACCGTTGTTGTGCTTGGGTGTGGCGGTGACGTCGATCTGCAAGGCCAGGCGCAGATCCTTCTGCAGCATGCGGTGATGAATGTCCTGTATCGACTTGAACCACGCCATGCGCGGATCGTGGATGTGATGCGCCTCGTCATTGAACACGGCCAGCTCGTCGATCTCGCGGATCAGCTCGCCAAGATCGGTCTTGCTGTCGGTGGTCTTGCCCACCGGCTTGGGGCCAAAGGGCGAGAGGAAGTAATCGCTCAGGTCTTCGTCCTCTAGCGACGGCTCGGCCACTTCGCCCAGATAGACGCGATGGATGTTGGTGAGAAACAGGTTGCCGGTGGGTCGCTGCACGCGCACGTCGTCCTGCAGGTGCAAGGCAATCTGAAAGTCGTCGCGCCAGTTTTGGCCCTCGAAGCCGTTATCGGGAAGAACCGGATCGTTGAAGAAAATCTTCAGGCCGTCGAAATCGGCGCGCAGCCGGTCCAGCACGATGATGTTGGGCGCAATCAGCAGAAAATTGCGCGCCAGGCGTGAGCCCTGCTCGTAGGTCTTGTGAAAGAAGCACCAGGCGATCAGCAAGGACAACACCTTGGTCTTGCCGGCACCGGTGGCGAGCTTGAGTACATAGCGCGGCCAGTCTTCGTCGAACATGCCCGCCGACACCGCGCCCGAGGCGTCAAAGCGCATCAGGTCATGGCAGTCCTGCACCTTGCGTACATCGTGCAGCCAGATGACGGTTTCCACCGCTTCGCGCTGCGCGAAGTAGTAGCGAAATCCCGTCCGCGTGCCGTCGGATTGTTCGAGCAGGTGCTCGGTTCCGAACCACCAAGTCAGCAGCGCGCGCGAGGTGTCAGACGCACCGGCATAGCCCGAATCGCGCCAGTCGCGCACCTCATCCCGGATGCGTGCGACCAGTGGAGGCAATAGCTTCTCGTAGGCGTTGGCGCGCAGTTCCTCGGCTGCGGGAAACCAGCGATAGCGTGGGTCCAGAGGGGCGTAGGGAGATGCGGGGAATTCAGGGTGTAGGGCCATGGCCGAAGTCTGACCGATGACGAGGCCGCGTTGCGACTCAATTGCTATGTATGACGTGACCCGATTCACAACGAGTCAGATAGCGACTTACGGCAAAATCCCGTCGTGAATCTCCCCGACTATCCCGTCCGCAGCGCGCTACCCGCGCTCCAAGCCGCGCTCGCAGATGCGCGTTGCGCCGTGCTCGCCGCGCCGCCGGGTTCGGGCAAGACCACGCTGGTGCCGCTGGCGCTGCTGGATCAGTCCTGGCTCGCCGGCAAGCGCATCCTGATGCTGGAGCCGCGCCGGGTTGCGGCGCGGGCATCGGCCGCGCGCATGGCGCAGCTGTTGGGCGAGAAGCTCGGCGAGACGGTGGGTTATCAGATTCGCTTCGAGCGCCGCGTGTCAGTGGCCACGCGCATCGAAGTGATTACCGAAGGCCTGCTCACACGTCGCCTGCAAGCCGATCCGGAATTGCCTGGCGTGGGCTTGGTGATTTTTGATGAATTCCACGAGCGCAGTCTGGACGCCGACCTTGCGCTGGCCCTGACCCTGGATGCGCGCGCCACGCTGAACCCGGAGCTGCGCGTGCTGGTGATGTCCGCGACTCTGGACACCGGGCGCGTCGCCAAGCTGCTGGACGATGCGCCCATCGTCGAAGCCGCTGGCCGCATGTTTCCGGTTGATCTGCGTTATCTGCCGCAAAAATCCGACCTGCGCCTGGACGAGGCCATGACCCAGGGCGTGCTGCGCGCGCTGTCGGAAACCAGCGGCGATGTGCTCGCGTTTCTGCCGGGTGCGCGCGAGATCCGTTGGACCCAGCGCAAGCTCGAAGAACGTGTGCGCGATCTTGCCGTGCGACCGCTGTACGGCGAGTTGAGTTCTGCCGAACAGGATCTGGCGCTGACTCCGGATGCTGCGGGTCGGCGCAAGGTGATCCTCGCCACCAACATCGCGCAGACCAGTCTCACGGTGGAAGGCGTGACCGCCGTGGTCGACGGCGGCTACGTACGCGCCGCGCGCTTTGATCTGGGTGCGGGTGCCAACCGTCTGGAGACCTTGCGCGTGTCGCGCGCGGCGGCCGAACAGCGGTCCGGTCGTGCGGGTCGCCTTGGACCGGGCACGGCGTATCGCTTGTGGAGCCAAGATCAGCAGGGCGCGCTGGCGGCGCACGATGTGCCGGAAATCCTGGCGGCCGACGTCACCCGCTTCGCGCTGGAACTCGCGGCCTGGGGTGTCAGCGATCCGGCTGCGCTTTCGCTGCTCGATGCACCGAGCGCCGCCAACTGGTCGTACGCGACGGAGTTGCTGCGTGCGCTCGGGGCCATCGACGCGCAAGGCCGCATCAGCGCGCACGGACGTGAGCTGTCGCGTCTGCCGACCTCGCCGCGCTACGCGCACATGCTGCTTCGTGCGCAGGCTCGCGGAGTCACCGAAGACGGCGCCTGGCTCGCCGCAGCGCTGGACGAGCGCGACGCCGATGGCGGCACCGATGTGAATGAACGGATCGAGCGTCTGCGCGGCGGTCGTGGCGATCTGGCGCAGCAGCGCCGGGTGCAGGACGCGGTGCGCCAGTTCCTGCGTCTGCTGCCGGACACCCCGGCTGTGGCGCGCAACACGCACATCGACAACTCGGTCTGCAGCACGGCCAGCCTGCTCGGCCAGGCGTTTCCGGAACGTCTCGCACGGCGTCGTGACGGCCTGCGGGAATCCGCCAGCGGTCCGCGCGGCACGCGCGAGGTCGCCTACCTGTGCGCCGACGGCGGCGAGGCGCGTCTGCCCGAGAACGATGCGCTGGCGCGCACGGACTGGCTGGCGATTGCGCACTGGGATCCGGGCGCGCAGCGCCGCATCCGCCTCGCCGCGAGCTTGGACGAGGCCGAGCTGCGTGCCGAGCACGGCGCGCGGCTGCTCACCCAGCGCGAGGTGCGTTGGGACGCACAGCAGCAGATCGTGGTGGCCGAAGAACAGCAGCGTCTGGGCGCCATCGTGTTCAGTGCCAGACGCATCGCTGATCCCGGCGAAGCCGGCCGCGCGGCGATGATCGTGGGCATTCGCAGCCTGGGTCTGGAATGCCTGCCCTGGGACGATGCCGCGCGGCAGTGGCAGGCGCGGATCATCAGCCTGCAGCATTGGCAACCCGAAACGGCCTGGCCGGATGTCAGCGATGCGCACTTGCTGGCGAGCTTGGACGACTGGCTGGGTCCGCACCTCGATGGCGTCACCCGGCGCGCGCACTTGCAGAATCTGAACCTGGTCGAGATCTTCAACGGCCTGCTGGATTACCACGCGCAGCAACAGCTGGCGCGACTGGCGCCGACGCATCTGAGCGTGCCCTCCGGCCAGCGCCGCGCGCTGCACTACAACCCGCCTGCCGCGCCGGCGCTGGAAGTGAAGCTGCAGGAAATGTTTGGCAGCGCCGAGACACCAACGGTCTGTGACGGACGGATCAAGGTGGTGTTGCACCTGCTGTCCCCGGCGCAGCGGCCGGTGGCGGTGACGCAGGATCTGGCCGGATTCTGGGCGCGCGGCTATGTCGAGGTGCGCAAGGATTTGCGCGGACGCTATCCGCGCCACCCCTGGCCGGACGATCCGCGCGCCGCCGTGGCGACGCATCGGGCCAAGCCGCGCGGCACCTGAGCCGCCTATGATTTGCGTCCTGTTCGAAGGTCACGCGATATGAGCAGCATCCACTTGCACCAGGCCGTGCGCGCATTGCGCGACGGCGGCGTCATCGCCTATCCCACCGAAGCGGTCTGGGGTCTGGGCGCCGATCCATGGAACGAGCGCGCCTGCATGCGCCTGCTCGCGCTCAAGCAGCGACCCTGGCAGAAAGGCCTGATCGTGGTGGCCTCGCATGAGGACCAGCTCGCCGACTTCATCGACATTCCGTCAAAGACCGTGTGGCGTCGTGCCGCCATGACCTGGCCCGGCCCCAACACCTGGGTGTTTCCTTGCAGCCAGGACGCGCCCGCCTGGATCACCGGCGAGCACGACACCTTGGCGGTGCGCATCTCCGCGCATGAGACCGTGCGTGCGCTGTGCGAACGCTATGGCGGCGCCGTCGTGTCCACCAGCGCCAATCCCGGCGGACGCGATCCCGCGCTGTCGGCGACGCAGGTGCGCCTGTACTTCCAGACGCGCATCGACGCACTGGTGCCCGGCGCGCTCGGCGGCCTGAGCAAACCCACCTCGATCCGCGACGCCATGACCGGACATATTCTTCGTCGATGAACACGCAGAACGATGGGGTGGATGCCGCCGCGGTTGAAACCTGGCTGCGTGGCTTGCAGGACCAGATCTGCGACGCGCTCGAAACCCGCGACGGCGCTGCGCGCTTTGGCAGCGACGTCTGGCACAAGCCGCCCGGCAGCGTGCTGCGCGGCAACGGCGACACCCGCGTGCTCGAAGGCGGCGCCGTGTTCGAACGCGCTGGCGTGGCGTTCTCGCTGGTCGGGGGTGATCGTCTGCCGCCCTCGGCCACGGCCTCGCGGCCGGAGCTGGTCGGGCGCGGGTTTCGCGCCATGGGCGTGTCGCTGGTGTTGCACCCACGGAATCCCTACGTGCCGACCACGCATCTGAATGTGCGCTATCTCATCGCAGAAAAATCACACGCCGATCCGGTCTGGTGGTTTGGCGGTGGCTACGATCTGACGCCCTACTACCCGTGCATGGACGATGCCGTGCACTGGCACCGCAGCGCCAAAAATGCCTGCGATTCGATTGAACCTTCCATCTGGCCGCGACTGAAAAAAACCTGTGACGAGTATTTTTTTCTCAAGCATCGTGGCGAGACACGCGGTGTGGGCGGTCTGTTCTGCGACGACTGGAACGAGAACGGATTTGCCGCAAGCTTTGGCCTGATCCGCGCGATCGGCGAGAGTTTTCTGCCGGCCTATCTGCCTATCGTCGAACGCCGCCAGGCCACGCCCTATGGCGAGCGCGAACGCGACTGGCAGTTGATCCGCCGCGGTCGTTACGTTGAATTCAATCTGGTGTGGGATCGCGGCACCTTGTTTGGTCTGCAATCCGGCGGACGCAGCGAATCCGTCCTGATGTCGATGCCGCCGGAGGTGCGCTGGCGCTACGACGTGCAGCCCGAGCCGGGTTCGCCTGAGGCAGAGTTGATCAGCGACTATCTGCGTCCGCGCGAGTGGCTCGCGTAGTCTTGCCTCCCCATCCGGCCGGACAAGAATCTGCATGACCCTGACTGAACTCCGCTACCTGGTGAATCTGGACAAGGAGCGCCACTTCGGCCACGCCGCCGAGCGCTCCTTTGTGTCGCAGCCCACCTTGTCGGTGGCGATCAAGAAACTTGAAGACCACTTGGGCGTGGCCTTGTTCGAACGCGTGCGCGGTGAGGTCAAGCCAACGCCGGTCGGTGAGCGGGTGATTGCGCAGGCGCGACGCGTGCTGGCCGAGGCCAAGCTGATCGAGGAGCTGGCGCGCGAGGGCAACGACGAACTCAAGGGCCCGCTGCGCTTCGGCGCGATTTACACCGTGGGCCCGTATCTGCTGCCGCACCGGATTCCGGTGTTGCGCAAGCAGGCGCCGAACATGCCGCTGGTGATCGAGGAGAATTTCACCGCGCGTCTGCTGGAACAGCTGCGCGACAACGAGGTCGATGTGATCTGCGTCGCGGTGCCGGTGGAGCAGCCGGGCCTGAGCATGTGGCCGCTGTACGACGAGGACTTCGTGATCATGCTGCCGGCGGACCATGCCTGGGCCGGCGAGACCAGTATCAGCTCACGCAAGCTGGCCGAAGAGCCGCTGCTGTTGCTGGGCCCGGGTCACTGCTTTCGCGATCAGGTGATCGAGGCCTGTCCCAAGTGCGTGGACCCGGAAGCCGCCGGCCCTCAGCCGCAGACCGGCAGCAGTCTGGAGACGATCCGGCACATGGTGGCCGGCGGTCTGGGCCTGACGGTGTTGCCGCGCTCGTCGGTGGAGAACCGGCCGCTGGAAGAATCGCCGCTGCTGGTGGCGCGACCGTTTGCCAACAAGGCGCCGTCGCGGCGCATCGGCCTGGTCTGGCGCAAGACCTTTCCACGGCTCAAGGCCGTGACCGCGCTGCGTGAGGCCATCCAGAAAGGCCCGATGCAGGGCGTGAGCTTTCTGCCGGAAACGCAGATCAGCGAAACCTGAACCCGCGCGCTACGGGGTCTTTGGTTTGGTCCGGCGATCCGTGGCGTCCTTAGGTGCAAGCGAGGCCATGTGCGACATCGGCCGGCGCCGTGCCGCGCGCAGCTTGCTCAGGGTTTCTGCCGCGGACCAATCGTCCAGGGTCACCACCAGCCCGAAGTCTTCGTTGAGCAGACGCACCACCGTGCCGTCTGTGGTCTGCTCCAGCGCAACCCGCCCGGCCTTGCGCAAGGCCTCCAGGCCCTTGCCCAGATCGGGCTTGCGCAGCCCGGCTTCCTGCCAGTCCTGCGCCATGATTTTCAAGGACAGGCTGCTGCCCACACCCACCAGGTGACGCAGAAAAATAGCGTGGATGGCGTAGTCGATGACCTTGGGCGTGACCTTCATCAATCCGGCCTCGTGCGGCGCGAGTGTTTAGCCGAACAGCATTTCCAAGCCGACGATAACCAGCATCAAGGAGAACGCCAACTGCAGCTTGCGCGGTGACAGGGTGTGCGCCAGTCGCGCGCCCAGCGGTGCCACCAGGGTGCTGGCCACGGCCAGTCCGGCGAAGGCGCTCAGGCTGACATAGCCCAGGGCCGGGCCGGGCACGCCGCTGCTGTCCCAGCCGGCTATCACGTAACCCAGGGCGCCGGCCCAGGCGATGGGGATGCCGCCCGCCGCCGCCGTGCCCACCGATTGGCGCATCTCGAAACCGCGCAGCGCCAGATACGGCCCGGTCAGTGAACCGCCACCGATGCCGATCAGGGACGACAGCAGGCCAATCACCGCACCCACCGTGCCCAACTCCCGTGTGCCGGGCGTCGCCAGTCGGGCCAGCGCGCCAAATTTGTAGTCCAGCGCCATCTGCAGTGCGATCAGCAGGCTGCTCACACCCACCAGACGTCGCAGCGCAAGACCCGGTAGCGTGTCAGCCACGAAGGCGCCGATCAGCGCGCCCAGGGCCAGCGCCGGCCCATAGCAACGCAGCACATCCCAGCGCACGCCGCCGCGTCGATGATGGGACAGGGTGGAGCTGAGCGAGGTGGTGGCGATGACCGCCAGAGACGTGCCGAGGGCGACGTGCATCACGATGTCCGGCGCCACGTTCTGACCCGCCAGCACGATCGCCAGCGCCGGCACCATCACCATGCCGCCGCCGATCCCGAACAGGCCGGCGAGCACGCCCGCCACTGCGCCGGTAGCCAGAAAGATCAAGAGGGTTTCCATCACAAGGCGATGAGCAGGAGCACGATTCGTACAATGGGCCGGCATCCTAAGCTCACGCCAGTTCTCATGCTGCAGAAAGTGCTGTTCGTCACCCTGTTGTGCGCGCTGCTGTCAGTTCGCGCCGCCGCCGCTCCCGTCGATGCGCAACTGGCGGTCCGCGCCGAATTCCGCGCGACGCTCGACGCCGTTACTCGCGGCTTGCCGGCGGAGAATGACAGCGAGGCCCTGCGCGCCTATGTGCTCTACCCCTATCTGCAGGCCGAACGCCTGCAACAAAGTCTGGCACTGCCTTTGGTGCAGGACATCAACGATGTGGCGGTCGCCGCGTTTCTCACCGAGCACGGCGACGCACCGTGGACGCGCAGCCTGCGCGCGGCCTGGCTGCGTCAGCTTGCCGAGCGCGGCGATTGGTCGCAGTTCCTGGCGCATTACCAAGCTGCGCAGGCCGACCTGGGCCTGCGCTGCGATCAACTCAACGCGCTGATCAACACCGGTCCCGACCCCAGCCTGATCGCGCCGGCGCTGGAGATCTGGCGCACCGGTTCGGAGTTGCCGCAAAGCTGCGCATCCGTGTTCGACTGGCTCAAGACACAGAATGCACTGGGCCTGGATCAGATCGCCGCACGCACGCGACTGGCATTGGAGAACGGCAAGTTCGCAGTGGCGCGCATGCTCATTGCGCAACTGCCCGAGACGCAGCGCGCGCCGTACGAGTTGTGGATCGAGCTGGTACAAGATCCGCAGCGCATGTTGTCGCGCGCCGTCAGCGCAGGTGCCGAACCACGCGCCATCTTGGATGCCTTCGCCAAGCTCGCGCGTAGCAGTCATGAAACCGCCACCGCCGTGCTGGCGCGGATGGAAGCGCAGTGCGGCACGCCTTGCGCCTTGTCAGCGCCAGCCAGTATTGGCGAGCTGCGACGCGAGATCGCGCTCAACCAGGCCTGGAGTCGTCTGCCCGAGAGCCTGGGCACGTTTCGTCAGGTGCCCGATACGGCGCTGGACGAACGTGGTTTCGAGTGGCGCGTGCGCGCCGCGCTGTGGGCTGATGATTGGGCGCTGGCCCAGCAGTGGCTCACGCACATGCCGGCGGCCTTGGCGGCACAGCCGCGCTGGCGGTATTGGCTGGCACGCAGTCACGACAAGCTGGGACAGACGGCAACGGCCGCACCGCTATATCAAGCCCTGACACAGGAGAACGGCTACTACGCACTGCTTGCGTCCGAGCGACTTGATCGCAGCTACACGCCGCGCGCGCAGACGCGCGCATCGAATCCGGCGCTGCGCGCGCAGTTCGACATGCAGCCGGCCTTTGTGCGCGCACGCGAGGCCTGGTTGATCGAGCAGAACTCGTGGGCGCGCAGCGAATGGAATCAGGCCACGGCCAACTTCACGCCTGAGCAGTTGATCGAAGCCGCGCGTCTGGCCTCGGCCTGGGGCTGGCATCTGATGGCCGTCGCCACCTCCACGCGCGCCGAAGTGTTCGACGATTTCGCGCTGCTGTATCCGCGGCCGTACGAGACCGAGCTGCGTGAGGCCGCGCGCCGCGCGCGCCTTCCAGCCGAATGGATCTGGGGCGTGCTGCGCCAGGAGAGCTTGTACGACCCGCGTGCGCGCTCGTCGGCGGACGCCCTTGGCCTGCTGCAACTGCTGCCGGAGACCGCGCGCGCCGTGGCGCGCCGCGCCCGGCTGCCGCTGCCGACGCGTGCCGAGTTGTTCGATCCTCAACTCAACCTGCTGCTCGGCGCCGGCTATCTGCGCGAACAGTTCGACACCTTCGGTGGCCGCTTCGTGCTCGTACTTGGCGCCTACAACGCCGGACCCAACGCGGTGCGCCGCTGGCTGCCGGATGCGCCGCTGGAAACCGATGTGTGGATCGAGAACGTGCCGTTCAACGAGACGCGCAATTACATCCAACGCATCGTCTGGCACAGCAGCGTGTTCGGCTGGCTGGCCAGCGGAAAACCACAACGCATCACACCGTGGATGACGCCGATCTCGGCGGATCTGAATCCGCTGCCGAATCCCCAATTGGTGCCCACGCCTTGAAGATCTATCTCGTCGGCGGGGCTGTGCGTGACCGCTTGCTGGGTCTGCCGGTGAAGGAGCGGGACTGGGTCGTGGTGGGCGCAAGTCCCGAGCAGATGAGTGCCGCCGGGTACCGCGCGGTGGGCAAGGATTTTCCGGTGTTCCTGCATCCGCAGACGAACGAGGAGTACGCGCTGGCGCGCACCGAACGCAAGTCCGGTCGCGGCTATCACGGCTTCACGTTTCATACCGGCCCCGAGGTGAATCTCGAAGACGATTTGTGGCGGCGTGATCTCACCGTCAACGCCATGGCCGAAGACCAACACGGCGCGCTGATCGATCCGCACGGCGGTCAGCGCGATCTGCACGCGCACCTGCTGCGCCACGTCTCGTCTGCCTTTGCTGAAGATCCAGTGCGCATTCTGCGTATCGCACGTTTCGCCGCGCGCTTTGCCCCGCTCGGTTTTCGCGTGGCCGATGAAACCCTCACCCTGATGCGCGAAATGGTGAACGCCGGCGAAGCCGATCACCTGGTACCCGAACGCGTCTGGAAGGAAACCGAACGCGCCCTGATGGAAGCGCAGCCGCGCGTGTATTTCGAGGTGCTGCATAGCTGCGGAGCGCTGGCTCGGGTGATGCCGGAACTGGCCGCGCTATCGGGTGTGCCGCAACGCGCGGACTATCACCCCGAGGTGGACACGCTGGTGCACACCTTGATGTGCGTAGCCGCCGCCGCGCGTGCCGATCACGTCATCGATGTGCGCGTCGCCGCCTTGTTGCACGACCTCGGCAAGGCCGCAACACCGCGCGCCGAATGGCCGAGCCATCGCGGCCACGACGCGCGCGGACTGCCGCTGGTGAAGACCTTCTGCGAGCGTCTGCGCGTGCCAGCCAACGCGCGCGATCTGGCGCTGACGGTGACGCGCGATCACCTGCTGGTGCATCGCGTGCGTGAGCTGCGACCCGAGACCTTGCTCGCCCTGCTGGAGCGCTTCGATGCGTTTCGCCGTCCGGATCGTTTTGAACTGGCGCTGCAAGCCTGCGAATGCGATGCGCGTGGACGTCTGGGCTTCGAAGACTGCGCGTATCCGCAGACCGATTATCTGCGCGAAGCTGCGGTTGCCGCCGCGGTCGCCAACGCTGATGTGATTGCCGATGGTTTCAGCGGCGCAGCGATTGGCGTGGAGGTTCGTCAGCGTCGCGGTCGCAATCTGCAAAGCTGGAAGCAGGGACAAACGCCCAATACCGCGCGGTAAACCAGAACTTTCGCAGGTCCCGTTACTGTGCTGTCGCGGCCTTGCAACTCTTACAAAAACAATCGCCTGCAGGAGCGATGTAGGAGCGGCGCAGCCGCGACCGCACCCTGTGCAAAGATTCCCTGGACACGCTCGACAGCGATGCGCGCGAATATCTCATCGGCGATATGCGCAATCCGTTTTAGGGTAAGGCGCTTTGCGCTGAAGTTGCGGCGCGCGAAGGGTGGCAATGCTGCGATAAGCTCCAGCGAACGCGATGGGAGTTGCGAGTGCGCACCTCCTGGACAAGTAACCCTCGAACTATTGGTTGCCGTCGGTGCGGACTAATGCCGACAGCCATCCGAGCGCATGACCAAAGAAGCGACGGCCCGAATCAAGATCAACAAGCTGCTGGAAACAGCAGGCTGGCGCTTCTTTGCAGATGGAGATCGACCCGCAAACATCCGGCTGGAACCCACGGTCGCGCTCAAGTCAGATGACATCGACGCGCTTGGTGAGAACTTCGAGAAGACGAGCAAGGGCTTCATCGACTTCCTTCTGCTGAACGAGAAGGGCTTCCCGCTGGTCGTTCTGGAAGCCAAGGCTGAGGACAAGAACCCACTGATCGGCAAGGAACAGGCGCGCAAGTACGCGCGTTCGCAGAACTGCCGATTCGTCATCCTCTCCAACGGCAATCTGCACTACTTCTGGGATCTGGAGCGCGGCAATCCCTATGTCGTTACGTCCTTCCCGACGCCGCAGTCGGTCACTGGCTACCAGAAAGTCAGCCCGAATCCACAGCGACTGATCGAAGAAGATGTGGGCGACAATTACATCGTCCTCACCCAGCGCCCTGGATATCAATCCGAGGCCGCTTGGCGCAACGACGCCGAGCGTCCGGAATACATCGCTGCCAACAAACTCCGCTTTCTGCGCCCCTATCAGCGCAAGGCCGTGCAGGCGCTTCAGACTGCAGTGAATGACGGCAAGGATCGCTTCCTGTTCGAGATGGCCACCGGCACCGGCAAAACCCTGACTGCCGCGGCCATCATCAAGCTCTTCCTGCGCTCGGGTAACGCCCAGCGCGTGCTGTTCCTAGTGGATCGCCTGGAACTCGAAGACCAGGCCAAGAAAGCCTTCGCGGCGGTTCTTGCCAACGATTACAAGACCGTCATCTTCAAGGAGAACCGCGACGATTGGCGGCGCGCGGAGATTGTGGTTAGCACGGTCCAGTCCTTCCTGTTCAACAACAAATATCAGACGCTGTTCTCACCCACCGACTTCGACCTCGTCATCTCCGATGAGGCGCATCGCTCCATCGGCGGCAATGCCCGCGCGGTGTTCGACTACTTCGTCGGCTACAAGCTCGGCCTTACCGCCACGCCGCGGGATTACCTCAGAAAGTTCGACCAGACCAAGCCCACCGGCAAGGACCCGCGCGAGTTCGAGCGACGCCTGCTGCTGGATACCTACCGCACCTTCGGCTGCGCCGACAGCCAGCCCACCTTCCGCTACAGCCTGCTTGACGGCGTGAAGGACGGCTTTCTCATCAACCCCACGGTGGTGGATGCCCGCACCGACATCACCACCGAACTGTTGTCAGAGCTGGGTTTCGTGGTCGAGTTCAAGGACGAGCAGGGCGAGGACCAGAAAGCCGCTTACAAGCAGCGTGAATTCGAGAAGAAATTCTTCGCCGAAGCCACCAACCAGCTCTTATGCAAGACCTTCCTGGAGCACGGACTACGTGACCCCATCAGCCGGGAGTTCGGCAAGTCCATCGTCTTCGCTGTCAGCCAGAACCACGCGGCCAAGCTGGTGCAGATCCTCAACCAGATGGCCGACCGAATGTACCCGGGCAGGTACCAGTCCGACTTCGCGGTCCAGGTTACTTCGCAGATTCCGGATGCTCAGCAGTTCACCATCAACTTCACCAACAACAAGCTGCTCGGCGCGGCCAACGTCCTGCCGAACTACAAGACCAGCAAGGCCGGCATCTGCGTCACCGTCGGCATGATGACCACCGGCTACGACTGTCCGGATCTGCTCAATCTGGGCCTGTTCCGCCCGGTCTTCTCGCCCACGGATTTCATCCAGATCAAGGGCCGTGGCACCCGCCGACATAACTTCCTCGACGAGCTGTTCGACGACGATCTCAAGCCCAGCATCAAGGCACCGCTCAAGACCGCCTACAAACTCTTCGACTTCTTCGCCAACTGCGAATACTTCGAGGAGACATTCAACTACGACGAAGTCATCAAGCTGCCGAAGCCGAGAGCCGAAGTCAGCGAAGAGGGCGAGGGCGGCGGACCCGGACCGATTGGCCCGGGCGGCCTGTACCAGCACCTGGGCGATGACATCCTGCGCGGCATCACCGAAGAGACCATCGACGACCGCGGCATGCGCATTGATCGCATGTTCTTCGAGAAGTTTGAGGAGACCGTGCGCCACGACCAGACCATTGCCGCTGCCGTCGAGGCCGGGCAGTGGGACCGCGTCATCGACTACGTCAATCGCGAGGTCTTCGACAAGCCGGACCAGTTCTATACCCTGGACAAATTGCGCCGCGCAGCCTCCGTGGATCGCCGGCTCACGCTGCGCGAAATCCTGGAGAAAATCTTCGGCCTGATCCCGCGCTTCAAATCCAGAGACGAACTGCTTGAAGAGGAGTTCGCCAAGTTCGTTGCCGACTACAAGCCGGACGAGGCCAGCGCCATGCCGGCCATCAAGAACTACTTCAAGGCCTATGCCACCAGCGGCCAGATTCGCCACATCATCGAAACCAGGCACTTCACCGATTTGGCGACAAACCCGGCCTTCTCCACGGGTGATCTGAAGGCCGTGCCGCCCAAGTACCGCACGCTGATCCCTGAATACATCAAGGACTACGTCTCCTTGAACCAGTTTGTTCCATAACAAGACCTCCATGCTGGACATCGATACCAAACGCCGCATCGACACCGCCCGCGACATCCTCGTCGGCAAGGTGCCGGACCCGAAGTCCCAGGTCGAGCAGATCACCATCGCGCTGATCTACAAGTTCATGGACGACATGGACGCGGAGGCCGAGGAGCTGGGCGGCCATCGCAAATTCTTCACCGGCGACTTCACCCGCTACGGCTGGGCCAAGCTGATGAGCCCCGCGCTGGGCGGTCACGAGATGCTGGGCCTGTATGGCGAGGGCATCAGCAAGATGCCCGAGAACCCCGGCATCCCGCCGCTGTTCCGTGACATCTTCAAGAACGCCTATCTGCCCTATCGCGATCCGGAAACGCTCAAGGCCTTTCTCAAGATCATCAACGAGTTCAGCTATGACCATAGCGAACGCCTCGGCGATGCTTTGTTGTATCTGCTCTCGGTGCTCGGCTCCCAGGGCGATGCCGGCCAGTTCCGAACCCCGCGCAACAACATCTACTTCACCGTCGCCTTTCTTGACCCCAATAAAAACGAAACGGTCCTCGACCCCGCCTGCGGCACCGCCGGCTTCCTGATCTCGTCCTACAAACACATCCTCAAATCCAACTCCTCTCCCCCGCAGGCGAGAGAGGGGACATCACACAATTCCCCTCTCCCTCTGGGAGAGGGGTCAGGGGTGAGGGCGCCCCAACGCGCCGGCGACCTCCTCACCCCCGACGAACGCGCCCGCCTCGCCCAGAACTTCAAGGGCTACGACATTTCGCCCGACATGGTGCGGCTGTCGCTGGTGAATCTGTATCTGCACGGCTTCACCGACCCGCACATCTACGAGTACGACAGCCTCACCAGCCAGGACCGCTGGAACGAGCACGCCGATGTAATCCTCGCCAATCCACCGTTCATGTCGCCGAAGGGCGGCATCAAGCCGCACAACCGCTTCGGCGTGCAGAGCAAGCGCAGCGAAGTGTTGTTCGTGGACTACATGGCGGAGCACCTCACGGCCAACGGCCGCGCCGGCATCATCGTGCCCGAGGGCATCATCTTCCAGAGCCAGACCGCCTACACCCAACTGCGCAAGATGCTGGTGGAGGACTATCTCGTTGCCGTCATCTCGCTGCCCGCCGGCGTGTTTCAGCCCTACTCCGGCGTCAAGACCAGCATTCTGATTCTCGATAAATCGCTCGCGAAACGGGCGCAGACCATCGCCTTCTTCAAAGTGGAGAACGACGGCTTCGGCCTCGGCGCCCAGCGCCGCGCCATCGAGAAAAACGACCTGCCTCAAGTGCAGTCCCAACTCGCCGCCTACCTCCAATCCCTGCGCAGTGGAGAACCCTCTCTCTCCGGGCAGGGTGAGGGCGCTTTGAGCCTGATCGTCCCCAAACAAAAGATCGCCGCCAATGGCGACTACAACTTGAGCGGCGAGCGGTATCGGGAGGGAAGCGCTGCGAGCCATTCCTTCCCGCTAGTTTCTCTCGGCGAAGAAAGCCTCTTCCGCGTGGAAGGCGGCGGCACTCCGAAGTCCGATGTTGAAGAGTATTGGGGCGGCGGAATCCCTTGGACTACGCTCGTCGATCTTCCCGCGACCGACTTCATTTCGGAAATCAGTTCAACGACGCGAACGATTTCGGAGAAGGGCCTTCGCGAATCCTCGGCGAAGATGATTCCGGCAAATTCGGTCATCGTTTCAACCCGTGCGACCATCGGACGCATCGCCATCAACCGCGTTCCAATTGCGACGAATCAGGGATTCAAGAATGTCGTAATCGAAAATCCGGCAAGAGCGGTGCCAGAGTACGTCGCTCTCGCACTGACCAAGCTCGTGCCGACGATGAAGGCTTGGGCAACCGGCGGAACGTTTGCTGAAATCTCTAAATCCAAGTTCTGCGAACTCCAAATCTCCCTGCCGCCGCTGGAGGTGCAGAAGGACATCGTCGCGGAGATTGAGGGCTACCAGAAAGTCATCAACGGCGCCCGCGCCATCCTCGACTACTACCGTCCCCACATCCCCATCCATCCCAACTGGCCGACTAGCGAGCTCAGCGAAGTCACCACCAAGATTACCGACGGCGCTCATTTCACTCCGACCTATGTGGAGTCGGGTGTTCCATTCCTTCGGGTGACCGACATCACGGAAAGGAACACATCGAAGAAATTTATTCCGCAGGAAGAGCACGACGAGTTGATCAAGCGGTGCCGGCCTGAAAAGGGCGATGTTCTCTACTCAAAGAACGGAACAATCGGCATCGCCAAGCTCGTCGATTGGGATTGGGAGTTCAGCATCTTTGTGAGCCTCTGTCTCCTCAAGCCAAAGAAGGATGTCTTGGATCCTCACTATCTGACGTGCTTCCTCAATTCAGATGCTGCCTATGCGCAAGCAACGGCCCGCTCCAAATCTGGAACTGTTACAAATCTCCACCTTGTCGATATCAAGACGATCAAAATCCCCCTCCCACCCCTCGCCACGCAGCGAGTGATCGTGGCCGAGATCGAAGCCGAGAAAGCCCTCGTGGCTGCGAACCGGGAACTCATCACTCGCTTCGAGCAAAAAATTCAAGCCACCCTCGCCCGCGTGTGGGGCGAGGACACGCTATCTACGATAAACGCGTGAGATATGGCCGCGCCCTCTGAGTTCATTGCGGAGCTAGAAGCAAAGGTGGCGCAGCAACTCCATTCTCAGCGAGTTGGTTACCTCCTCGGGGCGGGGTCTTCATATCTCAATGGACATGGTTATCCGCTCGCGTTTGAGCTTTGGGACTTGATCAAGCCATCTATAACCGACACTGCGAGGCGAGACCATATCCAGGCCAAACTTGATGGCGGCGCAAATGGCATCGAGCAAGCTCTTGATCTTCTGGATGACGGCGGTGCCAGTGATACTCCATACCGGCACCTTGTTACGGCGGCATTGGCGGAACTGCTGATGTCCAAGCGGCCTTCTCTGGACTCGCACATTGAATTCACACGCCGTATAGCGCAGCGCGCAGACCCGCATGTCAAAGTGTTCAGCCTCAACTACGACCCGCTGATCGAAAGAGCTGCCGCGAGTGCGCGAGTGAGGGTTGTCGACGGATTTCTTGGTGCTGAGCATGGCTACTTCGATGCGTCCGTCTTCGAGGAGCGAATAGGCCTTATCCGAGGAACGCATAAGGGAAGGCAGTTCGATGAGACCGTGCGGCCGATCCATCTGCTGAAGCTACACGGATCACTTGGTTGGTATGAGTGTCCGAACAATGGCGTGCGGCGTTGCTCGTTCGAGATCGGGCCGCCGTCGTCTGGTAAGCGGCTTATGGTGCCGCCGCAACGTCGCAAGGCGAACGACACGATGCTGCCTCCCTACGCCGCATTGTGGTCGGCGTTCCGCGGATGCCTGGGGCACAACGCCGCACCAATCAACCGCCTTGTCTGCATCGGATACGGTTTTGCAGACGAGCATGTCAACGCGGTCATCGAGGCAGCGCTCGCTCGCACGGACTTCACAGTGCTGATCTTTGCAAAGGTCCTCAGTACATCGGCCTGGGCGCGCTGGGGTTCGAAGGCGAATGCAATTGTCGTTACTGAATCGCAGTGCTCGTTGAAAGGTCTGATAGGTCAGGGGCATCCCGACCTCTGGAGCTTCGAACGGCTTTCAAAGGAGGTATGACCGATGTCCGAATTCCGCGGGACTGTGATTGGCTATCTGGTGGACGTGCAAGGAAATCTCCTCACGGCCACATTGGTCGAGGATGATCAAGGTCGCGTTCCAACTGTGACGATCGGCGATGAGGACATTCTTATTGGCCAGATCGGCTCGTACGTGGCGATTCGGCAGAAGTTAGTACACATCATCGCTATCGTCACCCGCATGACCGAGCAGGAAGCGTTGGCCGCACCGACTATAGAGACGCCCGGCGAGGATGCCGCTCGCCTGCCTTTCGCCAAAAGGATCGCGCGCCTCACACCAATTGGGTCTATCCGCGCCGATGGTCAGTTTGACCGCGGTGTTGGCCAGTACCCGACGACCGGGGCCGAAGTACATGCGATCGGATCGGCGGATATCGCCAAGATGTTCGAGCGCTTCCAGTCCAAGGGCTTTTCTGTCGGAACGGTAGCGACTCATCCATCTCTCAAGGTCTGCCTGGATCCGTCCAATCTGTTCGGTCGTCATTTCGCCATTCTTGGTCAAACTGGCGCGGGCAAGTCATGGACTGTCGCTTCGCTGGTGCAGCGCACGGTCGCAGTCATGCCGCGCGCTCACATCATCATCTTGGACTTGCACGGGGAGTACTGCTGGAAACGGGAGGATGGGAGTCGTCATTACGCTTTCCCAGACGCAATCGTTAGGCATGTCGATGCTCGCGAGCTTGAGATTCCATATTGGCTGATGACGTTCTCAGAGCTTTGTGACCTATTGATTGAGCACAGCGAACGGGAGGCGACCAACCAGACGGCATTCTTTCGGGATTGCCTGTTAGAAGGACGACAGGCGGAGAATAGCTCGCCGATTTCGGCGCTCGGGCTGTCGAGAGTTACAGTCGATACTCCGATATATTTTTCGCTGGATGAACTCATAGGCAAGGTGCGAGCAAAAAATATCGAGCGTGTTGGGAGTGGGAATCGGCAGGGTCCAATGTTCGGTGATTTCGACCGCTTTCTCATGCGAGTCGAAAGCAAACTGAATGACACGAGATACGATTTTCTTCTGAGGCCAACTGCGCGGAATACTTCGGCGTCGCTTTCAGGGATGTTGCGTGATTTTGTTGGACTCGGCACGCAGAAGGCGGCAGTTACGGTGATCGACCTGTCATCGGTTCCATTCGACGTGCGACCAACGGTTGCTGCGCAGATCGGTCGGTTGGCGTTTGAGTTCAACTATTGGAATCCGGAGTATCGGGAGTTCCCGATTCTCCTCGTATGCGAGGAGGCTCATGCATACATTCCTCGCGCCAGCGAGAGTCAATTTGCAGGTGCTAGGAAATCTATGGAGCGGATCGCGAAGGAAGGACGTAAATATGGTGTCGGCTTGGCCGTGGTCAGTCAGCGGCCTCACGAAGTATCCGAAACTGTTCTCGCGCAGTGCGGCACTTTCATCTGTCTGCGCATTACTAATCCGAACGACCAGAACTACGTCCGCAGCCTCGTGCCCGAAAGCGAGGGGGATCTGGTCAGCGTACTCGCTGGCCTTGGTCGCGGTGAGGCCCTCGTGCTCGGGGAAGCTGTACCGCTTCCAACTCGACTCCAATTCGACAAGCCGAACCCGGCACCCAATAGCGATGACATCGACTTCTACGGCAAATGGCGAGATGGCCCGACCGATCTTGATGTAGATGCCATCGTGAGGCGGTGGCGAAGCCAGGAACGATGAGATTGGTGGGCTAGGAAGTGCCCGCGGAGTTTCAATTTGAAGGTTGTGAAAGTATATTTAGAGTGATGTAATTCACTCTATGGTTGAAAATCAGCGCTCTCGATATAGCGTTTCGGACTCCAAAGGCCTGGGCCAGCAATCCCGCGCCCAGCTTGGGAAGCTGCTCCGTCGCACGTCAGGCACGGTCACACCGCAGCAGGCCGGCACCCTGCTGAAGCTGCCGCCGAACAAGGCCGCCCAACTGCTTTCCCGCTGGGCCAGCCAAGGCTGGTTGGCCCGCGTCCGCCGCGGGCTTTACGTGCCGGTGCCGCTGGAAGCGCCGTCTCCTGACGTGGCGCTGGAAGATGCCTGGCTGGTGGCCGAGCAGTTGTTCGCGCCCTGCTACATCGGCGGCTGGAGCGCCGCCGAACATTGGGGGATGACGGAGCAGATGTTCCGCACGCTGATGGTCTTCACCACGCGCCGGCCGCGAGACCGGGCGCCGGTGCTGCGCGGAACGAGCTTCCAGTTGCGCAGCGTGCGTGATCAGGCGCTGTTCGGCTTGAAGCTGGTGTGGCGCGGACAAGTGCGCGTGAGCGTGTCCGATCCCTCGCGCACCTTGCTGGACTTGCTGGCCGATCCGGCGCTGGGTGGTGGCCTGCGGTCCACGGTGGATGTGCTGCGGACGTATCTGGATGAGAAGGAGTTCCGGAATCTGAAGCTGCTGCTGGATTACGCGCTGCGGCTGGACAACGGTGCCGTGTTCAAGCGCCTGGGCTATCTGCTGGAGCGTTTTGCGCCAACTGAGACTGAGGCCATCACGTTTTGCCGCGCGCATCTGTCGCAGGGCAACGCCAAGCTGGACCCATCGCTGCCGCAGAAGAAGCTCGCTACGGCCTGGCGGCTGTGGCTGCCGGAAGGCTGGGAGCGGACAGCACCGTGATCAGTAGGCAGGAAGTGCTGGAGCTTGCCGTCGATTTCGGGCTGGACCCGCAGGTGGTCGAAAAGGATTACGTGCTGGGCTGGCTCTTGGCGGGCATCGGGCAGCACCCGGAGATCGGCAGTGCGTGGTTGTTCAAGGGCGGCACCTGTCTCAAGAAATGTTTCTTCGAGACCTATCGTTTTTCCGAAGACCTGGACTTCACGGTTCCGGATCCGGCGCATCTCGGCGAGGCTTTTCTGCTGCGCGTGTTCGGCGAGATCGCGGTGTGGATATACGAGCAGTCGGGCCTCTCGGTGCCGGCGGATACGCATCGCTTCGAGACGTATCGCAATCCGCGTGGTCAGGAGTCAGTGCAGGGTCGCGTGGGTTATCGCGGGCCGCTGGCGCGAGTGGGCAGTATTCCGCGCATCAAGCTGGACTTGAGCAGCGATGAGCGCGTGGTGCTGGAAGCGGACCACCGCGATGTGCATCACCCTTACTCGGACCGGCCGGCGAACGGCATTCAGGTGCAGACCTACCGCTTCGAGGAAGTGTTCGCGGAGAAGACGCGTGCCCTCGCCGAGCGATTGCGGCCGCGCGATCTTTACGACGTGGTGCATCTGCATCGCCGGGAAGACCTGCGGCCTGACCGCAGCGTGGTGGTGGAAACGCTGCGGCAGAAGTGCGCATTCAAGGGCATTGCGGTGCCGACGATGGACTCGCTGAACGCGCACCCCGATCTGTCGGCCCTGCGCGTGGATTGGGCGACCATGCTGGCTCATCAGTTGCCGGCGCTGCCGCCCTTCGACGCGTTCTGGGATGAACTGCCACAGGTGTTTGCGTGGCTGCTCGGGAAGGCAGAACGCGAGATGGCCCCGCCAATGCCGTCGATGGCCCCCGCTGGCGAGACCATGGACGAAACCTGGCATGCGCCGACGATGGCGATGTCATGGCGACGTGTAGGCATTTCAGCGCCACTGGAACTGATTCGCTTCGCCGCGAGCAATCATCTCTGCGTGGATCTGCGCTACCGCGATCAAGAGGGCCGCGTTAGCTCCCGTCTCATCGAGCCCTACGCCCTTCGGCGCACGAACAGTGGCGCGCTGCTTTTGCATGCCATTCGGCATCAGGACGGTCAGTCCCGCAGCTATCGAGTGGACCGGATTGTCAGTGCCAGCGCAACGCCGACCCGCTTTGATCCCAAGTACGTAATTGAACTGACTGCTTCCGGGCCGATCCGCGCACCGTTGTCTGATCGAACGTCGTCCTCAGCGATGGACCTGCGACCCGTGCGAACCAAACCCGCACGGCTACGCCCGGTGGCGGCGGGACTGACCTATGTCTACGAATGTCCGTACTGCCGGAAACGATTCCAACGCAAAACTGCTGATTCGCAACTCAAGCCGCACAAAGCCAAGGACGGCTGGCCATGTTCTGCTCGAGTGGCGGCGCTGGTAGAGACCCGATATTGAGCTGTTCCGGTGAGCGGGTTTAGGGATGCTCTGCGCAGGGCGCGGTCGCGGCTGAGCCGCTCCTACATCGCTCCTGCAGGCGATTGTTTGTGTGGAGCGGTGTCGCTGCGACAGCACGGCGACTGGACCTGTGCAGGCTCGCCGCAGGTGCTGCCATTCGCCAATCTGATCGCACACAAACGGGCAAAAACAAAAATCCCCGCGACAGCCATGAGCCGTCGCGGGGATCGGTTGAAGCGGTTTGAAAGTTACAGCGCCGGCAACATGCCGATGACGTCGCTCACGACCGGCAGCGAATCCAGACCCGGAATCTGCGGCACAGCGATGGCGTCGCCCAGCATGTCGCCGATCACCGGGAGACCGTCCAGGCTCGGTACGCCGCCGGCGATGGAGCCCTGCACCAGGCCGGTCACCGCATCCAGGCCCTGCAGGCCGGGAACTCCGGCGCTGGTCAGCGCGCCGACCACCACGCCGCCGACCGACGTCAGGCCGTCGAGGCTGGGGGCGCCGCCACCCACCACGCCGCCGAGCATCCCACCCACGACGGGCAGTCCGTCCAGACCGGGTACGCCGCCGCCGACGGAACCGCCGATCACGCCACCCACGGCGGGAAGACTGCCCAAGCCCGGAAGGCTACCGCCGACGACACCACCGAGTGAGGGCAGACCGCCGAGTCCGGGAAGGCTACCGCCGACCATGCCGCCGACCACGGGCAGGCTGCCGAGGCCCGGCAAGCTGCCGCCGACCGAACCGCCGATGAGGCCGCCGACCACGGGAATGCCGCCGAGTCCGCCCGTGACCCCGCCCACCGCGGGCAGGCCACCGCCAATCGATCCGCCGAGCGCGCCGCCCAGGCTTCCGCCGACCACCGGCAAGCCACCCAGCACACCGCCGACCGTAGCGGTCACGCCACCGAGGCCGCCGACGCCGGGCAGTCCGCCCAGGCCCACAGCCTGCGCCGAGGCGACACCGAACAGGGCAGAAGCAGCAAGGGCGATCGAAAGTTTGCGCATGGGTGTTCTCCAGAATGTTTTGAACGAGAGGGGTGGTGTTGCGCGTCAGAGAAGCGTCGCCGTGTGTTCGTTGCCGATGCCGTCTGCCGATGGATCGATCTTTGGCCCGGCGTGTCGGCGCTGAACGCGCAGCGCGATGACCGGCATGACTGCGCCGATGCTGAGGATGAAAGGTGGTGCGCGGCAGATAGCCGCGCAGGCGACAGCCGAGTCAGGACTCCGGCGTGCGCGAATCGCCCCGCAGATCGTTGAGGGACCAGTCGTAGTCGTGGTCCTTGATTCGGCTGATGCCCTGCAAGTTCGCTGCCAGCGGTGGCGCCGCAAATGCACGCAGATGCGCGATCACGCCGGCGGCGTTGCCACCGAAGTCGGCTTCGAACCAGGCGTAGATGCTGGAAACGTTCAGTTGGCCGCGTTCCACGCGTGCGCCGCGTGGATGATTGACATAGGCGCGTGCGCCAGCGTCGAGCAGCGCGTCCATGTTGCCGGCGGCAAATGCCTGCGTCGCCAGATTGGGACAGCCGAGCGAGGCGCAGTTGAGCGCGTAGTGCGTGCGCGGGTCATTCCAGATGGGTCGCAGGATGCGATGCTCGATGTCGTCCAGCGACAGGGTTTGATCTTCCACCTTCAGCAGCTTGGCGCCCCAGGGACCCTTGGCAAAGAAACCCGGCGAGATCTGGATATCCAGAATGCTCTGCAAGGGATAGCGGTCCAACACCAGCTTCACGGTCTGCGCGTTGTACAAGTTGATCCAGTACGCGCGTTGTTCGTCGCGGCGCAAGCTGGACACGGGCGTGCGCTGCAACTGATCCAGGTACACACGCAATAGACCCTTGTCCTCCAGCGTGACCTCGCCGTAGCGAACGCGTGTGATGCCGTCAGCGCCCAGCACGAGGTAACGATCCAGAAACGCCTGCCAGGCGCCGTGATTGAGCACGCGCGTGGATTGCGCGTCGTGCTGCGTCCAGCGCGGCCACAGTTCGGATTTCGGTGCAGCGCTGGCCGCTGCTGAAATCAGCACGGCGCAAAGCAGCCAGAGCAACCGGCCGCGCAGGCGGGTGATCAAGACGCCGGCTTCCCGGCGCGAGCGGACCACCACTGGATCACGTCCTGCGTCACCTGATCGCGGCACAGATCGTTGAGCAGTTCGTGCCGTCCCTGGTCGTAGAAGCGCAGGGTCACATCGTGCAGCCCGGCCTGGTGATAGGCGCGCTCCAAGGCAGTCGGGCCCTTCACACCATTCGTGGCCGGGTCATCCGTACCAGCGATGATCAGCACCGGCAGCGTCTTGGGGATGCGCGCCAGCCGCGGCGGTTCGCGCAGACGACCGCCGATGGCGAGCAGGTCGGCCCACAACCCGGCCGATGCGCGAAAGCCGCAGCGCGGATCGTCGATGTAGCGATCCACCTCCGCCTCGTCGCGCGACAGCCAGTCGAAGGCGGTACGCGCGGGTTTGAACTTGCGGTTGAAGCTCTTGAACGACAGCTCCTCGGCCAGGCGCGAGCGATAACGCGGTCCACCCCAGGCGATCTCGCCGCGGATCAGCGCCAGGCCCACGCCACGCATCACGCCCAGGTCGCCGGTGGCGGCGGACAGCACGCAGGCGCTGATGTCGCGACCGTGATGCACGATGTAGTCCTGCGACAGCAGCGCGCCCATGCTGTGCCCAAACAGCATCAGCGGTCGCGCCGGATGACGCTCGCGCAAATTGACCTGCACCGCACGTATCGATTGCAGCGCCAGCCGCCAGCCGTATTCGTCGGCGAAATGACCCAGCTCGTCCGGCGCGCGCGCGGTGCGACCGTGACCGGGCAGGTCCTGCGCGTACACCGCATAGCCCGCCTGGTTCAGCACAGTGGCAAAGCGCGCGTAGCGCCCGCCGTGCTCGGACATGCCGTGCACAATCTGCACACAGCCGCGGATATCGCCGGAGGCCGGCAGCCAGGCGCGCACAAACGCCATGGTCTCGCCTTGCACCTGCAACTGGAATTCCGTTGCGCTCAAGAGTTAGGGTCCGGTCTCGTCGGCCGCGCCCTGAGCGCGCGGCCTCATTTATTTGTCTCAAGTGTTTCACAACCCGAGGGGTGTATCCATGAACGCCTTGCTGGCCATTGACCAGGGCACGACCAGCACCCGCGCCATCGTCTTTGATGTGTCGGGCGCCAAGCTCGGTGTGCATCAGATCGAGTTGCCGCAGTCCTACCCCCAACCCGGCTGGGTTGAGCACGACGCGCTGCGCATCCGCGAAGACGCCATTGCCTGCGCGCGCGGCGCCTTGAGCGCAGCCCGGTTGACGGCGCGCGATATCGCCGGCATCGGCATCACCAATCAGCGCGAAACCACTGTGGTGTGGGATCGCGCCAGTGGCCGGCCGATCTATCCGGCCATCGTCTGGCAGGATCGCCGCACCGCTGAGTTCTGCGCGCAGCATGCCGAGCGTAGCGAGTGGCTGGCTGATCGCACCGGCTTGTTGCTGGACCCGTATTTCTCCGCCACCAAGATCGCCTGGATCCTGGATCACGTGGACGGCGCGCGCGCACGCGCTGAACGCGGCGAGCTGGCCTTCGGCACCATCGATTGCTGGCTGCTGTGGCAGTTCACCAACGGTCGGGTGCACGCCACCGACGCCAGCAATGCCTCACGAACCGCGCTGTTCAATCTGCGCACGCAGGACTGGGACGATGAGCTGCTGCGCTTCTTCAAGGTGCCGCGCGCCATGCTGCCGCAAGTCCGCGATTGCGCCGCCGACTTCGGCCTGAGTGATCCGCTGCTGTTCGACGGTGCCATCGCAGTGCGCGGCATGCTCGGCGAGCAGCGGGCCGCCACCGTCGGCCAGGCCTGCTTCACCCCCGGCATGAGCAAGAGCACCTACGGCACCGGCTGCTTCATGGTGCTCAACACCGGCCACGAATTCGTGCGCTCGCGCAACAAGCTGCTATCCACCGTCGCCTACCGCTTCGGCGGTCAACCGACCTTTGCGCTGGAAGGCAGCATCTTCGTCGCCGGTGCGGCGGTGCAGTGGCTGCGCGATGCGGTGCATCTGGTCAATTCCGCGGGTGACACCGAAGCCCTCGCGCGTTCCATCACCGACACCGAAGGCGTGTACCTGGTGCCCGCTTTCACCGGACTCGGCGCGCCGTACTGGGACCCGCAGGCGCGTGGCGCCATCCTGGGTCTGACGCGCAATTCCGGCATCGCTCACATCGTGCGTGCGGCGCTGGAGAGCGTCTGCTACCAGACGCGCGATCTGCTCGGCGCCATGCGTGAAGACGCCTGCGATCCAACCGAGCTGCGCGTCGATGGCGGCATGGTGGTGAACGACTTTGTCACCCAGTGCCTGGCCGACATTCTGCAGATTGACGTGGTGCGACCGTCTACCGTGGAAACCACCGCGCTGGGCGCTGCCTTCGCCGCTGGGTTGCAATCCGGTTTGTATGGTTCGCTGGACGACATCGCGACCTTGTGGGAAGCCGACGCACGGTTTTCGCCGGCGCTGGACCCGAAAAAGGCGGATGTCCTGTATTCAGGTTGGCAGTCGGCGGTGGCGCGTGTGCGCAGCCAGTCTTCGACAAGCCCCGCTTGATCGGCGTCGGTTTCTCAAGATTGCGGCCGCGTCTGCAGCCGCCACCAGCCTGGGCAGTCTGCTGTCCGCCGGCTCCGCGCTCGCCGCAGAGAAGTTGTCGCCCAGCGATCCGGTAGCCGTGGGTCTGGGCTATGTCGAGAAGGCCGAGGCCAGCAAGGATGCGATGTACAAGAAGGGCGCCAAGTGCGATTCCTGCGTGCTGTACGTGACCGCGCAGGCCTCCTTCGGCTGGGCGCCCTGCGGCGCGTTCGGCGGCAAGCTGGTGGCCGGCGCCGGCTGGTGCAAGGCCTACGCACCCAAGCCGGGCTGAAGCACGCGCCTCAGGTCGCGGGCGTGAAACTCCAGACGCCCTCGACCTCGACCATCAAGTCTGCGCGGGAGATGTCTCCGCGCAGCACGCTCAGCGGCACGCTGGCCGGAATCCAGTTCCTGAGTCGCGACGTGGCCGCTTCCGCGTCCTGCGCCTGGCGTACATAAAGGCGTAGCGCCTGCGCGCTCCAGCGGCCGTCGACGCCGGCCAGGTGCGTGCTGCGCGCGTGCACCAGCAGCGCTTCCAGATTTGCCGTGATCTCGTCGGTCTGCGCCAGCGCATCGAACGGAGGGCGCGTGGCATGACCGACGACCGCTGCGGTGCCTGAGACCAACAGGTGCGGACCCACCAGGGTGGCGCGCGAAAAACTCGGGCTCACCGGACCGTAGTCGCGCGGGTACTGGAAGGCGCTGGTCTGGCGCGGATTCTCGATCTGCAGGCCCGGTTCGCGCGCCGCCAGAAAGCTCAGTACCAGCCCGGCCTGATCAGAACCAATCACCGTGGCCGCAGGCAGACGCGCTTCAAAGCCGGGCTGGGCAATGGCGCGATGACGGCCGATGCAGAAGCGCCGGTAGCGCTCGCTATCGCCTTCGCCCTGATTGAGCCGATCCAGAAAATTCCAGGCGCGCAGCAGATAGGGATAATCACTGGCGGCGAGGAAGTCGCCGAGCTTGCGATAGGCCTGGTAGGCCGCGTGCTCGACGTCGTCCGCGTCCAGACGCAGATGCCCGATCAGCCAGGTGCCGTCGTGGCCGTACTGCAAGCCCGCCTGTTGCGTCATGGTCGGTGCGGCGCTGCCTACCCAGGCTTCGGCGGGTGCCTGATTCAGGCATGGCAGCGGCACGCTGGCAGCGTTTGCCTGCAGCCAGTCGAATTGCGCCAGCGCGGGCACCGATGACGCGGCGTCCACATCGAGACGGATGGCGATCGCAGGGGCGTCAGGCATCACAGGAGCGCATCCAAGGGAGGGGATGGCGAATCAGAAAATGCCGCGACGCTTGAAGTACACCAACAGTCCGCCGGCCACGCTCACCAGCAAGCCCAGCGCCATGAAATAGCCGTACTTCCATTCCAGCTCCGGCATGCGCTGGAAGTTCATGCCGTAGATACCGGTGATCAGGGTCAGCGGGAAGAAGATCGCGGACAGGATGGTCAGCGAGCTCATGATCTTGTTGGTGCGATGCGCCACCGCAGAAAAATGCAGCTGAATGGCGATCTCGACATCGCGCTGCACGGAGTCGGCGTGCATGCTCACGCGCTGGATGTGTTCGCGCAGATCGTTCAAGCGGATGCGTTGATTCTCCGACAGCTCCGCACGCATTTCGCGGCGCCAGGCGTCGAGCGTCTCACTGCTTTTGCTGCAGATCAGTTCCAGCTTGTGCGCCTGCTTGCGATACCCCATCAAGTGCTGCCAGTCGTGAAACGGACTGGCGGGGTCGATCAACTCGTCGGTGATGCGCTCTAGCCGATCTTCCAGTTCATCGGTGATGGCCGTGTAGCGTTCGACCATGGTGTCGAGCACCACGTGCACCAGGCCGAAGGGCGTGGACGGAAAACGCAGGCGCGTTTCGCAGAACTTGCGCGTGACCGAGTCGAACGACAGGTTCTGCGACGCGCGGACGGAAATCAGCAAGTGATCGAAGATGAAGAAGGCCGCCGACTTGGCTTCGATCAGGTTGTCGCTGCCGCTGGCCTCGGGCGTCAGGCCCTGAAACACCAGCATGTCGTAATCGTCGGTGCCGTCGAAGTACGAGGGGTGGTCGGCGTTGAAGCTGTCCGATACATGTTCGTCATTGATGCAGATGCCGAGCAGACGTCGCGGCCATTCCGGCCAGCCCTCGGCTTCTTCGCGGGTGAAATCCAGCCAGATGAACCCCTCCGCGGGCACGCGCTCCACCCGATCCAGCCGCGTCGGGATTTCGCCTTGCCTGCTGAACTGGAAGATCTGCATAAGAAGCCGGGAACCAGGGCTGATGAAGGGCGGGCCGTGCCCGCCGTCGGCCTGGTCCCTTTTCCAGATGCGGCGGCCGCGGGCCGCCCTACTTGGAGCGTCTGAAAGGTTTTTAGGCGAGCAGGTCCTCAATCGCCGCGCGCTCTTCGCGCAGCTCGTTTTCCGTGACGGTCATGCGCGTGCGGGAGAACTCGTCCACCGACAGGCCCTGCACGATCTCGTAGCTGCCGTTCTTGCAGATGCAGGGGTAGCCATAAACGATGCCCGGCTTGATGCCGTAGCTGCTGTCACTGGGCACGCCCATGCTCACCCACTTGCCGTCGCTGCCCAGCGCCCAGTTGCGCATGTGATCCACCGCAGCCGACGCGGCAGACGCCGCCGACGACAGGCCGCGCGCCTTGATGATGGCCGCGCCACGCTGCTGCACCACCGGGATGAAATCCTTCTCGATCCAGTTCTGGTCGACCAGCGACTTCGCCGGCTTGCCGGCGACCGTGGTGTGGCTGATGTCGGGGTACTGGGTGGAGCTGTGGTTGCCCCAGATGATCATCTTGTCGATGTCGTTGGCATGGCTGCCGGTCTTGGTCGCCAGCTGGCTCAGCGCGCGGTTGTGGTCCAGCCGCACCATGGCGTGGAACTGCTTGGGGTCCAGGCCCTTGGCCGCGGTGGCCGCGATCAGTGCATTGGTGTTGGCCGGGTTGCCGACCACCAGCACCTTGACGTTCTTGCTCGCCTTGGCTGCGATGGCACGACCCTGCGGGCCGAAGATGCCGCCGTTGGCGGTCAGCAGGTCCTTGCGCTCCATGCCGGGGCCGCGCGGACGCGCACCGACCAGCAGCGCGTAGTCCGTACCCTCGAACGCCGTCATCGGATCGGAGTGCGCCTCGATACCAGCCACCAGCGGGAAGGCGCAGTCGTCGATCTCCATGATCGTGCCCTTCAGCTTCTCCTGCACCTCCGGCACCGGCACTTCCAGCAGCTGCAGGATGACCGGCTGGTCCGGGCCCAGCATGGAGCCGTCGGCGACGCGGAAGATGAGCGAATAGGCAATCTGGCCAGCGGCGCCGGTGATGGCGACCTTGACGGGTTTTTTCATTGCGGAGGAGCTCCGGGTGTCGGGAAGGGGCCGGCGCCATTCGGCCGGGGCGCGGATTTTAGCCCGCCTTCCACGCCCCGTCCCGCTCTCATTTCGCTGTCGACGCGCTCAGGCGGGGATCAGTTCGACGCGGTCGGCGTCTCGGAGAAGGTCGCGCGCCATGGTTTTGATGCCGCTGTCGAAGGTGGCCAGAACGGCGTCGTGACGAACCGCAAGCTGAAGCAGGTAGGCGTCCGTCAACTGCTGATGCCCTTGAAGCTTGGCCAGAAACGGAATCTCCAGCGGACTGAAATCGTCAGCAAAAAAATGGTGCTTCGGTGCTTTGCGCAGGTCCGTCATGGCTCGATGCACGCCCGCGATATTGCCGGCACCCGGCGTACGTTTGAGATTGGCACCGATGCGGATGAAGCCGCACTCCACAAACGGGCACGTCGCCCAAGGCTTTCCCCAGCGCCCGTCAAACCAACGGACGGCTGCGGCGTTCTGGCTGTGGTGTTGAATGCCGAGCGCCAGCAGCACATTGGCGTCCAGCAGCCGCGGCTTCACCACTCCTCATCCATCATTTGCTTCACCGTTTCCATGGTGAGAGGCGGCGTGCCGGGCGGTGCCACCAGCACGGGCATGCCGTTGGCGCGGTATTCCAGGCGTGTCTGGGGCCGGAACTCCTCGGCCTCCTCGATCAGCTCGGATACGGCATCGCCCAGGCTGATGGATTTCGCCTTGGCTCGTTCGCTGGCGATGCGCCGCGCCTTTGGCCTCAGGTTGAGTGTGGTGCGGGTGACCGCGTTGGCGGGCATGATGCGAATCCTTCAATTTGATGCAATCACATCATATCAGCGTCATCGCATCAGAACATCGCTCTGACTCTGCCATGCCCGGCGCGCATCGCCTCTCAAAACTCCAGGTCCAGCGCGCCGCACAGCCAGTCCAGCATTGGGCCCATCAGCGCGTAGCGCGCCATCAGCTGCTTGACCAGGTCCGGCCGCAGCAGCACGTCGTCGTCAATCTGGGCGGAGGCAATGAAATCCTTGCGCTTGAGATCGCTGATCAACTCATGCGCCGGGTCGTAACCCTTGGGCGGGCGCACCAGCGTTTCGCCCCCCAGCGCGAAGACCTTGAGGAATTTTGCATCGCGAGTGGCGTTCTTCCAGCTCGCCGGATTGCTGACCATGTAGTCGCGAATGCGCTGCGTGGTTTCAGACTGCGGGTGCCAGATGCCGCCGCCGAGGAAGCAGCCGCCGGGCTCGATGTGCAGGTACAGGCCCGGCGTGTCCAGCCGGCCCATGGAGGCGTTGCCGGCATCGCCGCGTTGCGCCTTGCTCGCCGCGGCATGCGCGAAGTACATGCCGACGTGGGTTTTGTACGGACGCTTGTCGGCGGAGAAGCGGGCGTCGCGATGAATGCGGAAGAGTGAGCCACCCACCGGCTTGGCTACCGCCGTGATCTGCGGGCTGATGTCCTTGAACGGGTCCGCCAGGTCGGTGATCAGGCGTAGCGCGGGGCCGCGCACCTGCGCTTCGTAGCGCGACTTGTTTTCAAGGAACCAGTCGCGGTTGTTGTTACGTGCGAGTTGGCGCAGAAACTTGAAGGTCTCTGCCGAGAAATACGGAGCAGCCTTGGCCATGACGTTCCTTGCGCGGACGGAACCTCATTGTGACCCGGCTCAGGCCGCCTTCGCCCGCGCTGGCGCGTCCATCATCTGACGCAGCTTGGGCATGACCTCGGCCGCGAACAGGCGCAGGCTGTGTTCCGCCTGCGCAAACGGCAAGCCGACGTAGGAGAACACGGCGTTGAGCGCAAAGTCGCCGATCAGATCGCGCCAGCGCGCGTAGTTGGCCAGGATTTTTTCCGGCGTGCCCCAGCTCTGTGCATTGCGATAGGCATCGGCCGCCGCGTCCAGACCGAACTGGCGGATCAGCGCCGCGCCTTCGCCGTAGCTCTTGTAGCCCTTGGTCTGGTCGAAGTGGGTGCCGGCGAATTCGTAGTGCTTCACCACCGACAGGAAATACTGCGCGTTGTATTCCTTGGACACGCGCTCGGCCTCGACCATGTCGGTGTCGCAGTACGGGAAGTCGGTCAGCACCGGCGGCGGCGCTTCGCGGCCGTGATGTTCCTTGAACAGCTTCTTGTAGCGCAGGATCTCCGGCGCGTGCGTGCTGATGTCGTGCTGGATGAAGCTGGTCATGGTGGCGCCGAGCTGCGCCGCCACGTCCACCGAATCCGGCGACATGGCCACGCAGTACAGGCGCTCGCGAATGCCGCGCGTGGGCTTGGGTCGCACGTCCACGCGTGGTTGCTTGTAGTGCTTGCCGTCACCTTCGACGAAGCCGGTTTCCAGGCCCTTGATGATCATGGGCGCGGCCTCGTCGAAGCGCTCGAGCAGTTGCAGCTCGTGCATGAACATCTGCTCGTCACTCAGATCTTTGTGCCAGTTCTGGAAAACACCGAGTACGCCGACGTCCATGTGACTCTCCTCGCGCGCAGCCAGATGCTGCTCATTTTGTGAAATCCGAGCCCGATGCTAGGCCCGCCAACCCCTCGGCGGCAGTGAGGGTGATCACCCGGTGGGGCGGTTGGTGGGATAATCATGGGGTTCCGATTCGACCCTTGGCCCATGCACGCTGTCCCCATCCAGGATTTCCGTACCCCGCGCAGCCCCGCCGAGCGCATCGACAAGGCGCGCGTGGAGTCCAACAAGCTGGCCAAGCGTCTGCGCCGCGAGGTGGGTCGCGCGATTCAGGACTACGCGATGATCGCGGAGGGCGACAAGGTCATGGTCTGCCTGTCCGGCGGCAAGGACAGCTACACCATGCTGGATGTGCTGATGCAGCTACAGGCCAAGGCGCCGGTGCGTTTCGAGTTGCACGCGGTCAACCTGGACCAGAAGCAGCCGGATTTCCCCGAACACGTTCTGCCGGAGTACCTGAAATCCAAGGGCGTGGCGTACACCATTCTTGAGCAGGACACCTACTCGGTGGTGAAGCGCAACATCCCCGAAGGCAAGACCATGTGCTCGCTGTGTTCGCGGCTGCGCCGCGGCGCGCTGTACACCTTTGCGCACGAACAGGGCTTCACCAAGATTGCGCTGGGCCATCACCGCGACGACATCCTCGCCACGTTCTTTCTCAATTTGTTCTTCGGCGGCAAGCTCAGCGCCATGCCGCCCAAGCTGTTGTCGGACGACGGTCGCAATATTCTGATCCGCCCACTGGCCTACTGCCGCGAAGCCGATATCGCCGAATACGCCGAGCAGAAGGCGTTCCCCATCATTCCCTGCAATCTCTGCGGCTCGCAGGAAAACCTGCAGCGCAAGCAGGTGCGCAAGATGATGGACGCCTGGGAGCGCGAGTATCCGGGCCGTAGCGAGATCATCTTCAAGGCATTGAGCAATGTTGCGCCCTCACAGTTGGCGGATACGACGCTGTTCGATTTTGTCGGGCTGGGCGGTGCGAAATCAGAAGCGCTGAACTGGCTGATGCCGGACACCCGCGGCGAGCCAGAAGACATCTGATCGGGGCTTAGACAGCGGGCATCGCCTGCTTGGCGTCATCGATGCGTCACGACTCGTTCATACGCTCCCGATCCTTGGGAGCGTGATCATGAAAATACTGTTGCCGTCGCGTGGCGTCACGCGGCGAGAGATGTTGCGGAGCTTGTTCTGGAGCGCCGGTGCCATCGGCTCCGGCAGTTTGCTGTCCGCCTGTGGGGGCGGTTCCGGCGCGGGCTCTGGCATCGCGTCGGTTGCCAGCCGATTCGCAACGATTGGCCCGCTCGGCGCTGCCGACGCCAATGGCATCCGCCTGCCTGCGGGTTTCAGCTCGCGCGTGGTCGCAGTGGCGGGCGAGGCGCCTGCGCCGGGCGGCGCCACGCGCTGGCATATCTTTCCCGACGGCAGCGCGGTGTTTCCGCGCGCAGAGGGCGGCTGGATTTATGTCAGCAACAGTGAGGTGCCGGGCGTTGGCGCGCTGACCTTTCTGTTCCCCGAGCTGTCCGCGATTCCCGGCGTCAACGATCTGGTCGGTGTGGCCGGCCAGCTCGTTCCGGGCTTGGGCGGCGCCACGGCTTTGGTGTTCGACGCGCAGGCGCAGGTTGTGGACGCCTACTCCATTTTGTCTGGCACCACCTTCAACTGCGCCGGTGGCGCCACGCCCTGGAACACTTGGCTGTCTTGCGAAGAGTTCAACGACGGCCGAGTCTGGGAGTGCGATCCCTATGGCATCACACCGGCCCAGGCCAAACCCGCACTCGGAATTTTTGCGCACGAGGCGCTTGCGGTGGACGCGAGCGAGCGCACGGTCTACATGACCGAAGACCTGCCGGACGGGCGCTTCTATCGGTTTGTCGCGACACCCGAGGACTGGCCCAGCGGTGCGCGCGGGCGTTTTGAGAACGGAACGCTGCAAGTCATGCAGGTGTTGGGCGATCCGAACACGGCAGAGAACAATCCACTGACAGTGCAATGGCTGGATGCCGCCAATCCGGCGCAACGTCAGGTCGACAATCGCCTGCTCAACAGCACGCCTTTCGACGGCGGCGAAGGCATCTGGCTGCATCAGGGCATCGCGTACTTCGCGACCAAGGGCGATAACCGTATCTGGGCCTACGACACGCAGGCGCAGACCCTGGAAATCCTCTACGACTTCGCCACCGCGAGTGGCGCGGATCGCATCCTGTCCGGCGTCGACAACCTCACCGTCACCGCCAAGGGCGAGATCCTCGTGGCCGAAGACGGCGGTGACATGCAGCTATGCGTGATCCTGCCGGATCGTCGCGTGGTGCCGCTGCTACAAATCGATGGCCAGGACGCATCGGAAATTTCCGGTCCGGCGTTTTCGCCCGACGGTCGGCGTCTGTATTTCAACTCCAACCGCGGCTCGCGCCGGGGTCTGGGCCTGGGCATCACCTACGAAGTGCTGCTGCCCTTCGCCGTCTGAGCACACATCATGTCTGCACCGCGTCGTCGCAAGCCCAAGCGAGGCATCTCCCGCCGTGATTTTCTGCGTCGCAGTCTGCCGGTGGCAGCGCTGGGTTTTGCGCCGATGCTGCCGGGTTGCGGAGGCGACGGCGCCCGCTCTTCTGCGGGCACGGGGGAGGTGGTCGCGTTTCGTCACGGCGTCGCCAGTGGCGATCCGCTGACGGATCGCGTGGTGTTGTGGACGCGCGTGAGCGGAGATGCAGCCGCGGTGATACCGGTTGAGCTGACTCTGGCGAGTGATGCGCAGTTCACCCAGAACCTGCGCAGCCTGATGACCGAAGCGCGGCCCGAGCGCGATCACACGGTCAAGGTCGATATGCAGGGCTTGTCGCCTGGCACCACCTATTACTACCGGTTTCGTGCGCTTGGACAGGATTCGCCTATCGGGCGCACCCGCACCTTGCCGCAGGGCGCGGTCAATCGTCTGCGCATCGCGGTGCTGAGCTGCTCAAGCTATGCGCATGGCTTCTTCAACGCCTATGCGCGGGTGGCCGAGCGCGCCGACCTGGATCTGGTGCTGCACCTAGGCGACTACATTTACGAATACGGTAATGGTGGCTACGGCAATGCGCGCGACTACGAACCGCCGCACGAGATTGTCACGCTCGACGACTATCGCACCCGCCACGCCTACTACCGCCTGGAGCCGGAACTGCAGGCGCTGCATCGACAGCATCCCGCGATCTGCGTCTGGGACGACCACGAGTCCGCCAATGATTCCTGGCGTGACGGCGCGGAAAATCACCAGCCGGACATCGAGGGTGCATGGACTGCACGCAAACTCGCAGCGCAACGCGCCTACGAGGAATGGATGCCCATCCGCGCGCCTGATCCTGCGCGCATCTTCCGCAATTTCCAGATCGGCGATCTGGTGGAACTGCTGATGCTGGATACGCGCCTGTTCGCTCGCAGCCAGCCGCTGCCGCCGAATCTCAACCTGGCCGACCTGCCGGACCTGCCGGTGCTGCCCTCATTACCGCTTCAAGCTTTTGCCGCGACGGGCGCGTACCAGGACCCGACGCGCACCTTGCTCGGTGACGAGCAGGAACAGTGGTTGATCGCGCGCCTACGCGGCACTGGCGCGCGCTGGAAGCTGCTGGGTCAGCAGGTGATGTTCGGCCAACTCAAACTCTTGGGTCTGCCCAACGCTGCTGGCTTGAGTCAGTTTCTCAATCCAGACCAATGGGACGGCTACCCCGTGGCGCGCAGCCGCATCTTTTCCGCCCTGCGCGGCGACAGCCTCAACGCGCCCGTCAACAACACCGTACTGTTGACCGGCGATATCCATACCGCCTGGGCCATGGACCTGAGTGAAGACCCGAATAATCTTCTGCCGGCGCTGGGCGGGTATAACGCGCTCACGGGTGAGGGTTCGCTGGGCGTCGAGTTTGTCGCCACCTCCGTGACCTCGCCGGGCCTGGAGGCGCTGGCGCCGATTCAGGATGTGATTCGTTTGCAGAACCCGCACATCAAATATGTCGATCTGGCGCGCAAGGGATATTTGTTGCTCGACATCACGCCAGAGCGCTGCCAGGGCGAATTCTGGGCGGTGGATGGAGTCGCCAAGCGTGGCGGCGGCGAACGCTTTCAGGCCGCGTACCGGACACTCGACGGCGGCAACCGGCTACGGGTAGGAACGGCGAGCCTGCCTCGCCCTGACGCGCCTGCACTGGCGCCCTGATCTTCGCGTGGCCGCACAGGCTGACAAGCGACAGAGTGTTCTTGGTCCGAAAAACCTGGTGCTAGGGTCTGTTGACATATGAATAATCGCTGCGTAGCCAGCTCAATATCCACGAAGCCAAGTCGCAAATGTCCAAGCTGGTTGAGCAGACCCAGTTGGGGCGCGAGTTCGTGATTGCCAAGGCCGGTAAACCCGTTGCCGTGTTATCCCCGGTCAAGCCGCGCAAGCGCCGCAAGCTCGGCGTACTGGACGGCAAGCTCAAGGTGCCGGACGACTTCAATGCACCGCTGCCGGACGAGGTCTTGGCAACGTTTGAAGGGCGAGCCTAATGCGGCTGCTGCTCGATACCCACGTCCTGCTCTGGGCGGTGGGTTCGAGCCGCCGGCTTTCCGCGGCGACGCGCCGACTACTCACCGACCCCGAGAACGAGATTCGCTACAGCGCGGCGAGCATCTGGGAAGTCAATATCAAGCCCGCCCTTCGCAAACCCGACTTCCGGGTTGATCCAGAAGATCTGATCGAAGCGCTGGAACGTATGGAGTTCATCGAATTGCCGGTGCGCGCAGCGCACGCCGGCGCACTTGCGCGCATCCCCACAGTTCACAAGGATCCATTTGATCGCCTGCTCGTCGCGCAGGCCATTTCTGAGCCTCTAATTCTGCTGACAAACGACGCCGCGCTGCAGGCCTACTCCGACAACGTGCGCTTGATTGACTGAACGATCCAACCCATGAGCGACGCCTTTCAGATCGCGCTTCAATCCGTCCGCAGTCTTGTTTCCGACTTTGCTGCGCACGAGGCTCGCTACTTGTCGTCAGCCTACTCCGAGGCGGAAGTCCGCAAAGACTTCATTGATAAATTCTTCAGCGCTCTCGGCTGGGATGTTGACCATTGAGGTTTGCCGCCATGTACCCCACCACAGATCCCGCGTCTGGACGCTTCGCCGACCCCGGCACGCTGTATTTCCTGTTCGACTTCATCTCACACAACGCCTACCTGGCCTGGGCGCGCGCGCAGCAACTCGCCAGCGACCACGGCCTGAGCTTCGAGCCGGTGCCCGTGGTATTTGGCGCCATGCTGTCGGCGCATGGACAGATCGGGCCGGCGGAGGTGCCGCCGAAGAGCCGCTGGATGCTGCGCGACGTGCTGCGCAAGGCGGCGCAGTTGAATCTGCCCATCGCCCCGCCCCACTCGCATCCATTCAAGTCGTTGAGCGTGCTGCGGCTGGCCTGCTGCAGCCTGTCGGCATCGCAGCGCTTGCGCTTGATCGACACGCTGTGGCGCGCCACCTGGGCGCAGAGCCGCGATGTCACCGATGCCGAGGTCTTGCGCACAACATTGGCGACGGCAGGGTTCGATGCGGAATCCCTGCTCGCCGAGTCCGGCAGCGAGGCGGTGAAGCTGCAGCTGCGCGCGAACACCGATGCGGCGCTGGCGGCCGGCGTGTTCGGGGTGCCCAGTGTGTGGGTCCGCGGCCAGCTGTTCTGGGGTTATGACGACCTGGGCTTTCTTCAGGCCTTTCTGGAGAACCGCGATCCGCTGTCCGCGAGCACGGATTTCGATGCGTGGATGCAGGTGCGACCCAGTGTGCAACGGCGGCGCTGAAGCCGGGTTGTCCTTGCCTGCTTGAACCCTGAGGCCACGGGCAGGGTCTGTGCTGCAGCCGGTGGCCGCTATGATGACGCGGCACCTGCGCCCGCCTTTCTTTCGACCCTGCTCTGATCGTGGGTGAATGATTCGTCTCGTCGATTCTCTCAAGCTGCGCCGCGCGCGCCTGGCGGCATTGGCGCTGGGCTTGCTCGCAGTGCTGAGCGCAACGCCGGTCGCGGCCAAGGTGCGGGTGCAGCTTGAAGGGCTGTCCGGCGCCGAGCGCGACAATGTCGAATCCCGGCTCAGCCTGAAGCTGCGCGCCGAGGCCGATGACGCCAAGCTGGAGGCGCCGCAAATCCGACGACTGCATCAGCAGGCCAGCGCCGACATCCGCGAGGCCTTGCAACCCTTTGGCTACTACAGCCCGGAGATCGAGGCTTCGCTGGAACAGGATGGCGACGACTGGCGCGCCCGCTATGTGGTCAAGCTGGGTCCGCCGACGCAGGTGGTGCAGATCAATGCCGCCTTTGCCGCCGACGGCGCCGAGTTCGAGCCGCTCACGCGCCGATTGCGCTGGATGCCCTTGAAGCTGGATCAACGTCTGATGCACGCCGATTACGAGGCGAGCAAAAAACGCATGAGTGACGCCGCCCTGGCCCATGGCTTTCTTGACGCGCAGTGGCTGAAGTCCGAGCTGCGCGTCGAGCCCGAGATCCAGCAGGCGCGGGTGACATTGTGGCTGGACACCGGGCCGCGCTATTTCTTCGGTCCGCTGAGCATCGAGCAGGAGGCGCTGGACCCCACCGTGATGGCGCGTTACGCGCAATTGCCTGAGGGCGATCCCTTCGACCCGCAAGCCCTGCTGGACCTGCAGTTCCGTCTGTCAGACCTTGGATATTTCCAGTCGGTGGAGATTGACCCGCAGCGCGATCAGACCGATGAACAGCGCCGTATTCCGATCCATATTCGCACCACGCTACGCGCACGCACCAAGTACGACTTCGGCATCGGCTATGGCACCGATACCGGCGCGCGTCTGTCCGTGGGCACCGACTGGCGACGCTTGAATCGCTACGGGCACACGCTCAATACGGACTTTCGCCTGTCGGAAATCAAGAACACGCTCGGCGCGGTGTATCGCATTCCGCTGGGCGAAAAGGTGGCCGACAACCTGAGTCTGAGCAGCACCGTGGAGACCGAGAAACTGGACGCCGGCGACACCGAAAAATATGTCATTGGCGCCAGCCTCAATCGCTCGCCCGGGGATTGGCAGCGGCGGCTATACGTGGATTTCACCCACGAGGAATCCGAGTTTGGTGACGAGGTCACCACCGCCGATCTGCTGACACCCGGGCTGTCATTCACCCGCACCGAAGCCGACGATCCCATCTTCACGCGGCGCGGCTGGTATGTGTTCGCCGACGTCCACGGCGCGGTCAACAATGTCCTGTCCAGCACCAGCTTCCTGCAGACGCGCGTGCTCGGTCGCGCGGTCTATCCGCTGCATCGCAGGCTGCGTCTGCTGGGACGTGCCGAGTTTGGCTACAGCATCATCGAAGAGTTTGGTGAACTGCCGGCCTCGCAGCGCTTTTTTGCGGGCGGCGATCAAAGCGTGCGCGGCTATCGCTATCAGTCCATCGGACCGCGCAACGAAGACGGCGATGTCATCGGCGGCCGCTATCTGAGCGTTTTCAGCGTCGAGGCCGAGTACCGCGTATTGAACAACTGGGGCGCGGCGATATTCATGGACAGCGGCGGCGCCGACGACGATCCAGGCCCCGACCTGTCCACCGGCATCGGCGCCGGTATTCGCTATCGCGCGCCCATCGGCAGCCTGCAACTCGATCTGGCGCATCCCTTGGCTGAAGAGGAATCCGGCGTGCGCCTGCACATCGGCATCCGGGTGGGCGTGTGATGCGCGCGCTCGGCATGGTGCTGGTGACGCTCGGTGTGCTGCTGTTCGGCAGCCTCGCCGGCGTGATGGTGCTGGCGGGTTGGGTGCTGGCGTCCACGTCCGGCGCGCGCTGGCTGGTGGACACGCTGCCGCAGACCGGCTGGATGGAACTGGAGGTGAAGGAAATCGACGGCCGCCTGCTCGGCCCGCTGCAGCTGCGTGATCTGCATCTGGTCATGCCCTCGCTGGAATTGCGACTGGACCAGGCCACGCTCGAATGGTCGCCCGCGCGCGTGCTCGGCGGACGGCTGCAGATCAATGCGCTGCGCATCGGCACGCTGCAGGTCTGGACCCAGGCCAAGGACGATGAGCCTGACGACGAGCCCGCGCAGATTCCACAGCTGCCGTTGGGCATTTCGATTGCGCAGCTCAGCACATCGCATCTGGAACTGCACCTGCCCGATACCGACACGGCGCAGGTCGCAGACGACATCGCCGCGGAAAATCTGAGCTGGATCGGCACGGCGCTGCAGATCGAGTCGCTGCGCGCGCGCCACGCATCGAGCGGCTTGGTTGAGGTCAGCGCGAAGGCCGATCTGCTGACACAGAGCATCCGGGTTGACCAGCTGATGCTGCAGCTTGAAGGCGCACAGCCGGCGCGGATCGAGGCGCGCGGCCGCGTGCATCTGGACGCGCAGGCCTCGCAGCTCGATCTGCGCTGGCGCGATCTGCGTTGGCCGCTGCAGGGCGAGGAGGTGCAGCTGAGCAGTCGCAGCGGTGAAGCCCGCATCGAAGGGCAGCCGCAGGATCTCAAGCTCAAGGCCGCGTTTGCGCTGGGCGATACCGCTCAGGTCCAGGCCGATGCGCACTACGCTGCCCATGCCATCAGCGCACGTCTCGACTGGACTGCGCTGTCCTGGCCGCTCGCGGGCGAGCCGCGCCTGTCCAGCGCCAAGGGCGGTGTGGAGGTGGAGGGCAGCCCTGAAAATTATCGTTATCGCCTGCAGGCGCAGCTGATGGCCGAGGGCAAGGTCGGTGTGGCGCAGGCGGTGGGCAGTGGCAGCCGCACGCAGCTGGTGCTGGACACACTCAAGCTGGTGGCGGCGCGATCCGAGATCGAAGGCAGTGCGCGGGTGGATTGGGCGCAGGCGCTCAACATCGATGCCGATCTGCGTTTGAAGAATGTCGATCCGGGATTGATTGCATCGGACTGGCCGGGCCGTCTGAATGGTCGCGTGCAGGCGCACACGCAGATCGAAAAGGACATTCCGCGCGCGCAGTTCCAGATTGCGCTCAAGGATTCGCAGCTGCGCGGCTATCCCTTGCAGCTCGATGCACGCGGCAGTGCGCAGGACAAGACGGTGGACCTGTCGCAGCTGGTGCTGCGTACCGGTAGCACGCGACTGCAGGCGCAGGGTCGGGTCACACCGCCGTTCTCCGTGCAGGCCAAGCTGGACAGCCCCGATCTGCGCGCGCTGTGGCCAGGGCTGAGTGGGCGCGCGCAGCTGGACGCGCGTCTCCAAGGCAGTCTGGACGCGCCGCGTCTGCAGGCCAACGGCGAAGTGAACCAACTCGCCTACGAGGCGACGAAGATCCAACGCATCCGGCTGGATAGCGAGCTGGTCTTGCAAGGCGCCTGGGCCCTGGATCTTCACGTCACGCAGGTCAGCGGACCGCTTGAGGCGGCGTCCGTGCGTATGCAAGTCGAGGGTCGCAACACTGATCACCGCTTGAGCCTGCGTGTGGATTCAGAACCGGCGCAGGCCGATGTACAGCTGGTTGGCGCCTACGATCACGCGCGTCAAAAATGGAACGGCGCCTTGACGCGTGCTCAGGTGCAGCCCACCGGCTTGGCGCAATGGAGTCTGGAGGAGGCGGCCACCATCGAGCTGAGCCGCGCGACCCTGCAGCTGCAACCCGCCTGCTGGAGTGCGCTGGCGTCGCGTCTGTGTGTGCAGGCCGGGCGCGACCAGCAGCGCCTGCGCGGCGCGTTTCGTGTGGAGCAACTCGACTTCGCCTACTTCGCATCCTTCCTGCCGCCGGGCTGGGAATTGCTCGGCGGCATCGACGGCACGGCGCTGGCGGAGCTGCGCAACGGTCGTCTGGTGGAGGCGCGCGCGGATCTGGCAACCGATCCCATCCGCCTGTCGCGCGACGGCCAGCTGCTGCTGCAGGCCGAGCGCGGCAGCTTGCGCGTGGAAGAGACCGCCGCCGCCACGCTCGCGCACGTGAATCTGCCGCTGCAGAACGGGCGCTTGACCCTGGACGCGCAGCTCGCGGCTGGCGTCGCCGCGTTTGACGCGCGTCCGCTGGTCGCGAACCTGCAAGTGGATCTTCAGGATTTGAGTTTTCTGCGCGCGTTCAGCGAAGAACTTCGTGAGGTCTCAGGCCGGCTCGAAGGCGGTCTGGCTTGGACCGGAACCCTGGCGTCGCCGCAACCCGCGGGCCAGATCACGCTCAGCGATGGACGCGTGCAACTGGCGACACCGGGTATCGAACTCAATCCGCTGCGCGCCCGTATTTCCAGCCAGCCGGACGGCAGCCTCTTGATCGATGCCCAGGCCGAGTCGGGCGGCGGTCAGCTCGATGTGGACGGACGCCTGCAACTCAGCGGCGAGGCGGCCGGGCTGGAGCTCGCCATCCGCGGCGAGAATTTCCAGGCGGCGAACATGAGTGAGGCGCGCGCCTGGATCAGTCCGCGCCTGGACGTGAAGCTCAATGCGCAGCGCGTCGATGTGCGCGGTGAAGTCGATGTGCCGCGCGCCGACATCCTGCCGGTGAGTTTTGCCTCGGGCATCGGCCCCAGCAGTGATCAGGTGATCGTGACCGGCGACGAGGTTCCGGGTGCGAGCAGCGCCCTGCAACTGTTCGCCGATGTGCGAGTGAATCTGGGCGAGCAGGTGCGCTTCGAAGGCTTCGGGCTCAAGACCCGACTCAGCGGCAGCGTGCGAGTGATCGAGGCGCCGGGCCGTGCCGGCAGTGGCAGCGGCGAGGTGCGGCTGATCGAAGGACGCTACAAGGCCTATGGGCAAGACCTGGACATCAAGACCGGGCGCCTGTTGTTCACCGGCGGACCACTGACCGAGCCAGCGGTGGAAATACGCGCGCAACGCAAGCCGCGCGAGGACATCGAAGTTGGCGTGTTCGTGCGCGGCAAGCTCGACGAACCCGAGTTTCAGCTCTACTCCACGCCGACCCTACCGCGCGAACAGCAGCTGTCCTGGCTGGTGCTGGGCCGCTCCATCGAAGACGGCGGCGGCGATGATGAGCGCGCCATGCTGGCCAACGCGGCGCTGTCGCTGGGTCTGACCGGCACCGACTTCCTGGCGCAGAACGTGCGCGGCGGCTTGGGGCTGGACGAGGTTTCGATCGGATCGAGTCCGGGTGAGGATGCGCAGCAGGCACGTGTCACCGTGGGCAAATATCTTTCGCCCAAGCTGTACGTGTCCTACGGCGTTGGCCTGTTCCAGCCCGGGCAGGTGTTCAAGCTGCTGTACGACCTGGGGCGCGGGTTCAAATTTTCGACCGAGTCGGGTGTGCAGACCGGCGGCGATTTGCTGTACAGCTTCGAGCGCAAATAAGCCTGGATCAATACACTTCGCCCATGATCTTCCGGAGAGTCCTGTCTTGAGACGCAAGCGACGCCTGCGAAAACTGCTGTGGGGCGGCCTCGCGTTCTTTGCGCTGTTCGTGCTGCTGTGCAACCGCTGGGTCATCAACAGCACCGACTCCTATCTGTATTCCAATTACGCGCTGTTGCCGGAGAACGACGTCGGCATCGTGCTGGGCACCAGTTCGTACACGCGCGAGGGCGAGGCCAATCCGCAGTTCTATGCCCGCGTGCAGTCGGCGGCGGAGCTGTATCGACTGGGCAAGATCAAGCACATCATCGTCAGCGGCGCGAATCCCGATTCCACCTACAACGAACCGCGGCGCATGTGGCAGGAGCTGACCAAGTCCGGGGTGCCGGCCAAGGACATCACCATGGACTTCGCCGGGTTTCGCACCCTTGACTCGCTGGCGCGCGCGCAGCATGTATTTGGGCTGGAGCGCTGCACCATCATCACGCAGCGCTATCACGCCTACCGCGGCGTGTTCCTGGGCAAGAAGCTGGGCATGAAGGTGGCTGCGTTCATCGCGCCTATCGAACCCGGCGGCGATCACGGGTCACGCAATCCGCCGCGCGAGATCTTTGCCCGCGTCAAGGCGGTGCTGGATCTGTTCGTGCTGCGCACCAAGCCGAAATTTCTCGGCCAGCCCGAGCCGATCAAGATGCAGACCGGGCCCGAGCCGGGCATGGAGAGCACGCCCGCCATTCCGGGTGAACCGGTGTCCGAACCTTCAAGCCTGTTGCCGCCGACTCAGGAAGCGACCTAGCCCGGATGAGCACACGCCATTACACCGCTGCTGATCGACTCTTGATGGCTCTGAGCCAGAAGCGGGACACGGCCCGTGCGCCGTCGCCGACCGTGTCGAATCTGGACGACGCCGGCCGCCGCGAGGCAGCCAATCTCATGCGCGTCAATCACGCCGGTGAAGTAGCAGCCCAGGGCCTGTACCACGGCCAGGCGCTGACCGCGCGCAGCGCCGACACGCGCGAACACCTGTTGGCCGCGGCTGCTGAGGAACAGGCCCATCTGGAATGGTGCGAGCAGCGTCTGCAGGAACTGGGGGATCAGCCCAGCCGACTGCGGCCGCTGTGGTACGGCGCCTCGTATGCCATGGGCGCGGCGGCCGGTTTGTTCGGTGATCGCTGGAGCCTGGGTTTTGTCGCGGAAACCGAGCGCCAGGTGGCCGAACATCTCGACGAGCATCTGCACAAGCTGCCGCCGCAAGACGACAAGTCGCGACAAATTCTCCAGGCCATGCGTCAGGACGAGCAGCGTCATGGACGCGAGGCCGAGCATCGCGGGGGTGCGCCGCTGCCGGCGCCGGTGCGCGGGCTGATGCGCCAGGTTGCGCGGGTGATGAAAGCGGGCGCGTATCGGTTCTAGCGTCACCGCTCGCTCGCTCGCTTGCTTGCTTGCGCGCCAGCGACGCGGGCCTTGCAGTCATGGCCTTGGCGCGCATAAGGCCTAGGCTAGGCAATTGACTCCCTGTGCTTACGCCCGTGAACAAAACACCCGCCAAATCCGCCAGAAAATCCGCCGCGAAAACCACCGGCAAGGCGCGTGCTGCAAAAACTCCGACTCTGGCGCCGACATCCGCCGCTTTGCTCGACGCTCACGTCGGCTTCGTGCTCGAACAGTTTGGCAAGGCTGAGCTGCCGGGTCTGCTGGAGATGTTGCTCGACAATGCCTTGCAGCAGGTCGGCGATCTCAAGCTGGAGGGCGTGGTGACGCGCGCCATGATCAAGGCCACGGCGCGCACCTATGCAATCGAGCTCGATCTGCAGGGTGGGATTCCCGAGCTGGTTGGCGACATTGCGCGCGCGCTGCATGCGCATCCGGTACACACGCGCACCACGCTCGGCGATCTGCTGTCGCAACGCCGCTTCGAAGATCTGTTGGATCATGTGCTGGCGCTCAAGGCCATTCGCCGCCGACTGGTGAATGAGGTCATCGCCAGCCCGCTGTACGAAAGCATCGCCTCCGAGCTGCTGTACAACGGTATCCGCGAGTACCTCACCCACAATCCGGTCACCAGCGGTATTCCCGGTGCAGGGGCGGCGCTCAAGCTCGGCCGCGCCATGGTCAGCCGCGCCACCGCCGGCTTCGAGGGCGTGGTGGAAGAGAGCCTGAAGCGTCAGATTGGCCGCAGCGTGCGCAATGTGTCCGAGAAGACCACGCAGTCCATGCTCGACGGCAAGCACGATGCCTCGCTGCGCGATGCCGCCATCGCGTCCTGGCAGCGGATACGCAAGACGCGGCTTGCAGACTGGCGTCAGGACATCACCGCGCTGGATATCGAAGAGCTGTTCGTCACGCTCTACGAATGCTGGAAAGAACTGCGCGGCACCGAGTTCATGGGCGCGATGATCGATGCCGGCGTCGATGCGTTCTTCGACAAATACGGTGACAACAGCCTGGCCGAACTGCTCGAAGACCTCGGCATCAGCCGCCAGATCATGCTCAACGAGGCCATGCGCTTTGCCCCGCAGGTGCTCGCGCGTCTGCACGCAGCGCATCGACTTGAGCCGCTGGTGCGCGCGGTTCTGACGCCGTTCTATGCCTCGGGCCGCGTGGAACAGACCCTAGCCGCCCTGCCCTAGCCGCTGCAGCCAATACTCGCCAAGAGGACTCAGCTCCACGCTTTCGGCGCCGCCCGACTGCAGCTGTTGGAGCAGGTGCGCAGGCTCCAGGCGCAAGACCTGCTCGTCGTAGACGCTGACGAGCACGATGTCGCCGGTTTGATCCGGTGACATCAGTCTGCGCAGCCAGCGCGGTTCGCCGGTGTTGAGGTCAGTAATACGCAGCCAGCCGCCAGGTGCAATCAGCAACTCCAGCAGCGCCTGCGTATCGGGTCGCACCTCGGCCTGGGTCACGATCTCCGGGCTCGGCATGGGCGGCGGTGTGGTTTGTGGAAGCGCCGCCTGCGCTTCTTGCGGTGCGGCCGTGGCGAACAGCTCTTCGCCAAAGTCGGCCTCGCCGAGGCGGCCGCCATCGTTGGCCATGTGCGCGGCCAGCGCGGCCTCGGCCTGTGCCAGCGCCTTCTGCACGATGCGATCCAGATCCTGGCGCCAGGCGCGCACCAGCGCTTCGACCTGCGCCGCGGTCATGCCGGCGTCGTGCAGGCTGCTGCTGATGTCTTGTTGCAGGGCATTGCACCTGAGCGCATCGAAGCTCGCGGCCTGATCCGGATCGCTCACCTCGATCAATCCATGCAGCAGACTCATGCCGGCGCCGGCCGCTGCGCTATCCGCGCCCTGGCGCAGCAGGCGTAGCGCCAGCATCGGTGCCCAGCCGGAACTGAGCAGCATCTGCAAGCCCACCGGAATTTTTCGGCCCAAGGTGTGCACGCGCAGTTTCTCTGCAACCAGGCGACGCACCTTGCCGATCATCGACTGACGCCGCCGCCGCGCTTCGTCCTTGAGTTCGGCGCGGAAGCGCTCAATCAGCTCGCGATCCAGAATGCCCACGGCTGATGTCTGCGGATCAAGCGCCGCTGCGGGGACTTCGATCGGTAGCGGCATCTGCATCAGCATCGGCTCGACCCGCTGCAACATCGGTGCTCCGCTGAGCCGCGCGACATAGGCAAGGCTGACGAATTCAGCCAGCAAGACACGCGCGGCATGCTGCGGGTCGGAAAAAAATCCGGCGTCGAACAGCGCGATCTTGCAGTAGGCATAACGCAACCGATCCAGCGCAGGTTTCAGACTGGCGGCGAGCGCCGAGTCCTGCAGCAGCTCGTCGAAATACTGCTCCATCGCGCCCGCACGCTGGGCATAGGCTTGTGCCTGCGCCTCGCTCCAGCCATGTGGCGTCTGCTGTCTTGCGAGCGCGGCCAGGTCGGTGCGCAAGGCATCCTCGTCGTAAACGCGCGCCGGCACGGCGGATGCAGCGTCGACGTCTTCGGCCATCGGTGCATCGGACGGCGGGCAGGCTTGCGGACCCAGGCCGTGGGCATCAAGGTCTTCGATGGCGCAGAGATAGAGCGTGTCCAGGTCGCGCGCGAGCACGCGCTCCAGGCACTCAAACACCAGGCGCGTGACTTCCATCTCCAGCCCCAGACCCACGGCGCTCTGCGCGAACGGCAGCACGAAGGCAGCGGGCATCAGCGACTCCAGCTGGATCGGCGCGTTGTAGCGCTGCTGCAGCGCCTGCACACGCACGCCTAATTCCTCCAGCCGCAACGCGTGCAGCTGTTCCAGGCGCGTGACCAGTGACGACAAGTCGATCCACTCTTCCCAGGGATACATGCCCTGCAGCATCGATGTCGGATCGGTATTCGCCGGATCGGCGTATGCATCCGGCGGCGACGGCAGCGCGGCGAAGCCATCGGCGAACAGGCTGCGCAACTCCTCGGTCAGTGTCGGGCGCAGCTTGCGCAGCGCATACATCGCATCCAGATGTTGACGCTGCTCGGCGGGCTGCTTGGTGCGGCGCGCGAGTGCGAACAGGCCGCCGTCGGTGTCATCGAAGGTGCGCGCGGCGATGCGGTCCAGCATCGCCAGACTCAAGTCCTGCAACTCCACGACCCACGCCAGCGCCTCCGAATCGGCCGGATCTACGGGCTCGCGCGGTGCGAAATCAGAGTCCATCAGCCGAAGCGCAGCTTGACCTGCACCGCGTCCAGGTACTGGGCTTCCTGCGTCAGATCGGCCTGGGTCAGCGGGTGCGCGTCCAGCCATTTGTCGGCGAAGCGCAGCTCCAGCGCGCGGCGGTTGACGCTCAGGCGTACGGGCGGTTTGAGCTCCGGCGTGCGCGCGCGATGTAGCAGGCAGGCCAGGCGGAACAGGATGCACAGGCGCTGGATGGGTTCAACATACGTGCTCGGCAGATCGTCGAGCGCGTTCATGGCGAACTTGCTGCGATGCAGACGCACCAAGGCTGCAAGCTGACGCTGGTCGGTCTGCGAGAAGCCCTGCAGATCAGCGTGGCGCAGGATGTATTCGCCATGCTTGTGATACTGCGAGTGTGCGATCACCAGGCCAATCTCGTGCAGGCGCGCGGCCCAGCCGAGCAGCGCGGCCGAGGGCTTGGCGTCCAGTGACCAGGCAGTCTGCACTTGCTTGAGCAATTTGAGCGCGGTGCTGGCCACCGAATCCGCGTGGGTACTGTCGACGTCATAACGCGCGGCCATGGCCTGCACGGAACGGTCGCGCACGTCGCGGTCGGACAGGCGCCCGAGCAGGTCATAGACCAGGCCCTCGCGCAGGGCGCGCTCGGACGTGGCCATGGTCTCCAGCTCCAGCGAGTCGAACACGCCCGCCAGCACCGCCAGCCCCCCGGCGAACACCGGACGACGATCTTCGCGCAGCGCTGGGAAGTCGATGCTGTCGACGCGGCCGCGCTCAATCACCAGATTCACCACCTTTTCCAGGCCGGCGCGGGTCAGTTGCTGGTCGGCCCAACCCTGCTCGCGCATCACGCGCCAGACGCCGCGCACGGTGCCACTGGCGCCGATGGCCACGTCCCAGCCGGCCTTGCGATAGCGGTGTTCCAGAAACTCCAGGCCGACGCGTGCCGCCAGCCGTGCATCGCGAAAGCGCGCGCGCGTAATCAGTCCGTCCTCGAAGAAACGCTGCTGATGCACCACGCACCCCAGCCCTACCGACTCCATCAGCTTGGGCTCGCTGCCGCGGCCGATGATCAGCTCGGTGCTGCCGCCGCCGATATCCACCACCAGGCGGCGCGGATGGCCCGGGCCCATGCCGTGAGTGACGCCGCCGTAGACCAGACGCGCTTCTTCCACGCCCGCGATGATTTCGATGGGATGACCCAGCGCCACTTCGGCTGCGGCGTGGAAGTCGGTGCCGCGCTTGAGCTTGCGCATGGTGTTGGTGCCCACCGCGCGCACGCGCGTCGACGGCAGGTTGCGCAGGCGCTGACCGAAGCGCTGCAAGCAGGCCAGGGCGCGCTGCTGTGCGTCGGGGCTCAGTCGGCGGTCGGCGTCCAGCCCTGCGGCCAGGCGCACCGGCTCGCGCAGACGATCGATCACCTGCAGGTCCGAGCCCTGCGCGCGCGCCACCAGCATGTGGAAGCTGTTCGAGCCCAGGTCCACCGCCGCGACCTCGGTGCTCAGATCGTCCACAGGGGCAGAGACGCTAGGCATGGAAGATCGGTCGGGCCGGTTGGTGAACTGAGCGAGCGACTATACCCAAGCCCTGCCCGCGTTGACCCGCGCGCCGCATTACCGGAACATATCCGACCGCCGTGGGCCCAGACCCATAGGTGAAGCTAAGTTCCCGGGAGCCAGCCAATTATGAAACTCGCGCGTTGGGGCGTTACCTCCGCCCTTGCGATCTCTGCCTCTGTCCTCAGCCTGACCGCGCACGCGGAAGGCAATGTCGACGCGGGCATGGAAAAAGCCAACACCTGCATGGGATGCCACGGCATTCCCGGCTACAACAATGTCTATCCGACCTACCGCGTGCCCAAGGTCGGCGGTCAGCCGGTGAAGTATCTGGAAGTGGCGCTCAAGGCCTACCGTAGCGGCGAACGTCCGCACAGCACCATGCACGCGCAGGCCGCCGGCATGAGCGACCAGGACATCGCCGACGTCGCCGCCTATCTCGCCACGGCGCCGCACAAGTGAAGCGCACCATGATCAGCCCCATGACGACCCTCAAGCGCACCCTGCTGGCCGCCTCGCTGGCGGCCATGACCTTGCCTGTCGCCGCCGAAACGGCGGTCCCCGAGAAGGCCGCCGTCTGCGCTGCTTGCCACGGCGAAGCGGGAGCCAAGCCGATCCTGCCGGAATACCCGGTGCTGGCCGGTCAGTACGCCAACTATCTCGAGCACAGCCTGCACGAGTACAAGGACGGCAAGCGCAAGAACGCGGTGATGAATGCACAGGCCGCTGGCCTGTCCAAGCAGGATATCCGCGAGCTGTCACGCTACTTCGCGGCACAGGCGGGCCCGCTGTACACGCCCAAGATTCCCGAGCACAAGGCGCGTTAAGCCCGTAGCCCGTCCAAGATTGACTCAAGATTCATTGAGGCCGGCTTCGCCGGCCTTTTTTGTGCGCAGAGGGCGGGCCATCATCGCGACATGAAGGGTCCGACTCTCTGCGCGGTGCTGCTGGTGCTGGTCGGCGCCTGCGCTGCCGCCCCGCCCGCGCCACTGCCGGTTGCAGCACCGGGCGAACCGGCCGAGTTCGCCGGCACCTTGGATGCGCACAACCGCTGGCGCGCACAGGTCGGCACACCGCCGCTGATCTGGTCGGACGCGGCCGCGCGCGTGGCGCAGCGCTGGGCCGACACGCTGGCCGCCGAAGGCTGCGCCATTCGCCATAGCCCCGGTGTGGAACGTCAGCGGGTCTGGGGTGAGAACGTGTTCAGTTACGCAGGCGGCGGCGCTTACGAAGGCTGGCGTCGCAGTCCGGCCTATGTGGTGGACCGCTGGGCCGACGAGCGCGAGTGGTTCGATGCCGCAACCCGGCGCTGCGAAGCGCCCGCGGGCAAGGTCTGCGGGCATTACACCCAGGTCGTGTCCACGTACTCCACCCACGTCGGCTGCGGTCGCGCACGCTGCGCCAAGGCCGAGGTCTGGGTGTGCAACTACGCACCGCCCGGCAATTATCAGAATGTTGCGCCGTACTAGGGTCTGTTGACATATGAATGGTCGCTGCGTTGCGAGTCCAAAATCCCGCCCGGCACGGCGCGGCCGGCTATGCTTGGTTATCCCACGCGTGGGGGGCGCAACACCGCATGGCGGAATTTTGGCCGCAACCCGAAGGGGCGGGGCCGCTTTTGCGCATCGCTGCGTTAGTCGCTCCTCATGTACTTCAAGTACACCTCGTCGCTCCTTCCT
>JBQTJH010000046.1:0-27706 GCA_052387335.1 Panacagrimonas sp.
GATGGTCCTGCACGTCCCGGTCAACCAGCATCCCCAGGCGCTGCGCGAATCCTTCATGGACTTGTGTGACGATCTGAATGCGGACGGCATGTTGGACCCCATCAAGAGTTGAAGGAAAAGATGACCCTGAGTATTGGCGACAAGATTCCCGACCTCACCCTCCCGGCCAACGGCGGTCGCGAGGTCGCATTCAAGGACTACAAGGGCAAGAAGCTGGTCGTCTACTTCTATCCCAAGGACAACACCCCGGGCTGCACCCAGGAAGGCCAGGACTTTCGCGATCTGTACAAACAGTTCGTCAAGGCCGGCGCCGACATCGTCGGCATCTCCAAGGACAGCGTCCGCTCGCACGACAATTTCGTCGCCAAGTACGAATTCCCGTTCACGCTGCTGGCCGACACCGAGGGCCGCGCCTGCGAGGCCTTCGACGCCATCGTGGAAAAGAGCATGTACGGCAAGAAGTACATGGGCATCGACCGCTGCACCTGGCTGTTTGACGATAAAGGCAAGCTCAAGCAGATCTGGCGCGGGGTCAAGGTCAAGGGCCACGCTGCCGAAGTGCTGGACGCGGTCAAGGCGCTCTGATTTTGACGCTCCCTCGCATTCTCCCGGTGTGGCTGCATAAGCGGCAGTACATCGGTGCGGCGCGCGCCCTCTCCCCACCATCCGCGTCCGCGGATGGTCCCCCCCTCTCCCGCTGCGTGGGCGAGGGGCATATGCGTCGCCTTCGGCGACATACGCACTCATCGTGAAGAAAAAAATCTTCGTGCTGGACACCAATGTGCTGATGCACGACCCGACCAGTCTGTTCCGCTTCGAGGAACACGACCTGTTCATCCCCATGGTCGTGCTCGAAGAGCTGGACGGCTTGAAGAAGGGCACCAGCGAGCCGGCGCGCACCGCGCGGCAGGTCAGCCGCATGCTCGACGACTTGGTGGCAGACAAGGATCACGCGCAGATTGAAAAAGGTCTGCCGCTGCCCACCAGTTTCGCCAAAAAGAACGGTACCAGCAGCAGCGGTCGTCACGGTCAGCCGGCCAGCGGTCGCCTGTTCTTCCAGACGCGACCCACGGACAGCGCACTCCCCGGCATTCTCCCCGGCAACAAGCCGGACAACGCCATCCTGCTCACCGCCTTGTCGCTGCAGGCGCAGCACAGCACGCGCAAGATCACGCTGGTCAGCAAGGACATCAACCTTCGTATCAAGGCCACCATCGTCGGCGTCCACACCGAGGACTACCACAACGATCAGGTGCTGGAAGATGCCGACCTGCTGCCCACTGGTTACGACCTCTTGCCCGCTGATTTCTGGGACGCGCATGGCGACAGAATGGAGAGCTGGCAGGACGAGCGCGGCCGCGCCTGCTACCGCGTACACGGACCCAGCGTGAAGGAATGGTCGGTCAATCAATTTCTGTATCTGCCGGATGACAACGGCGAGCGCGGTCTGGAGCTGGTGGTACACGCGCTGGCGGAAAACACCGCGACCTTGCGCGTGATCCGCGACTACCGCGCAAGCAAGTCACCGGTCTGGGGCATCCACGCGAAGAATCGCGAGCAGAATTTTGCGCTCAATCTGCTGCTGGATCCGGATATCGATTTCGTCACCCTGCTCGGTACCGCTGGTACCGGCAAGACCTTGCTCACGCTCGCAGCGGGGCTCGCGCAGGTGCTGGACGAGCCGCGCTATCGCGAGATCATCATGACGCGCGTGACCGTGCCGCTGGGCGAGGACATCGGCTTTCTGCCCGGCACCGAGGAAGAAAAAATGACACCGTGGATGGGCGCGGTCATGGACAATCTGGAAGTGCTCACGCAGAACGGTCACGCCGGTGATTGGGAACGCGCCGCCACCAATGATCTGCTGTCCAAGCGCATCAAGATCCGCTCGCTCAACTGCATGCGCGGCCGCACCTTTCTCAATCGCTTCATCATTCTCGATGAAGCGCAGAATCTCACCGCCAAGCAGATGAAGACCCTGGTCACGCGCTGCGGCCCCGGCTCGAAGATTGTGTGCCTGGGCAATTTGTCGCAGATCGATACGCCGTATCTGTCCGAGACCACCTCGGGCCTGACCTATGTGGTGGATCGCTTCCGCGGCTGGCAGCACGGTGGCCATGTGACCCTGGCGCGTGGTGAACGCTCACGTCTTGCAGCCTACGCTTCAGACATTCTGTAGAGATGAGCATGCTCGGAAAATTTGCAAAAGGGATGAAAGACAGCGCGCTGGGGCTGGCGCTCAAGGTCTATCTCAACGACCGCCTGAGCGAGTACGGCGAAGTGCTCGACTGTTCGGTGGAGACGCGGGCATCGCGCGTGTCCGTGCGCGCCTTGCTCAAGGGCGAGAAAGAACCCTTGAATGTAGCGGTGGAACGCTACGAACTGGAGCAGGAAGGCGATCAGCTGTTTGCCACCTTGCGCGGCTTTTCCAGCTCGCGTCCCTGGGTCGCGCTGTTGCTCGGCAAGCTGCTGGCCGGCAAGCGCTACAAGCTGCCGTCCGCGGTCCGTGGTCTGCTCGAATAGAGAGGATCGGCACGTGCTCAGAGTGGGCCTGGTTCAACAACCCTGCGTCGCCAACCGCGAGCAAAACCTGGCGACGTCCGAAGCCGGCATTCGCGAGGCGGCGCAGATGGGTGCGCGGCTGGTGATGCTGCAGGAACTGCACACCTCGCTGTATTTCTGCCAGCACGAGTCCACCGCGCTGTTCGACCTGGCCGAACCCATTCCGGGTCCGTCTACGGTCTTCCTCTCTGGCCTGGCCAGGGAGTTGGGTATCGTGCTGGTGGGCTCCTTGTTCGAGCGTCGCGCGCCGGGGCTGTATCACAACACGGCCGTGGTGCTGGACAAGGACGGTTCGCTCGCGGGCTGCTATCGCAAGATGCATATCCCGGATGATCCGGGCTACTACGAGAAGTTCTACTTCACCCCTGGCGACCTCGGGTTCACGCCCATTCAGACCAGCGTCGGCAAGCTCGGTGTGTTGGTGTGCTGGGATCAGTGGTATCCAGAAGCCGCGCGCCTGATGGCACTGGCCGGTGCGGATCTGCTGCTCTATCCCACCGCCATCGGCTGGAATCCGGCCGACGACGCGCATGAACAGGCGCGCCAGCGCGAAGCCTGGATCACGATCCAGCGCGCGCATGCGGTGGCCAACGGCCTGCCGGTGCTGGTGGCCAATCGCATCGGGCACGAACACGATCCGACGCAGCAGACCCAGGGCTCGCGCTTCTGGGGTCACAGCTTTGTCGCTGGCCCGCAGGGCGAATTCCTGGCGCAGGCCGGAGAAGGCCCCGAAGTGCTGGTGGTGGATGTGGACCTGGCGCGCAGCGAGAACGTGCGTCGCTGGTGGCCGTTCCTGCGTGATCGCCGAATCGATGCCTATGCAGACCTGACGAAACGCTTCCGGGACTAGCAAAATTCGCTATCGCAGCGAGCGATGTGCTTTCCAAGCCGCGCTCGGTTGGATAGGAGACTGCCCGCTACGCTCGGAATGACCGCGTTTTCGTGCTTGGATCGGCTACGCCGCTACCCGGTCCGTAGTCCGCGCGTGATCAGATATTCGCGTCCCCAGCGCACCTTGCCGTCTGCGGCGCGATAGCCGCCGAGGAAGGCCAGCATCTCCTGTCGAAACGCTTGCTGGGCAGACGCGTCCAAGGTGGACAGTGCGCGCACAGTCGGACCATAGCGTGTGGAGAACAGCTGCCAGATGTCCTCCGGCGAATCGCCGAATTGCGGGCAGTCGCCATGCGTGAAGGACAACTCGGAGAACGCCGGTCCGAGTAGCGTTCTGACCTGCTTCTGGTCACCCCAGTTGAACGGGCTGGGCACACCCAGCGGCGGCGCGACGTGCTTGTTGGTGATGCCAAACCAATGGCCAAGTCCGCCTTCAGGCGTCCAGGCCAGGAACACTACTCGCCCTCCGGGACGTATGACGCGCGCCAACTCGCGGCCGACCTGTTCCTGGTCAGGTGCAAACATGTGGCCGCAGGTGGACAGCACCACGTCGAACGAGGCGTCGGCAAACGGCAGGTTTTCTGCGTCACCCTCTCTGAAGTCGATATCGCTGTAGCCCGCCTCGCCTGCCTTGGCACGCGCAACCTCGACCAGTTCCGGCGTCAGATCCACACCTGTCACCTGAGCGCCGCGTTCACGCGCCGCGATCGCGGTGATGCCGGTGCCGGTCGCAAGATCCAGTACGCGTTCGCCCGGTCGTACACGCGCCACGCGCAAGGTCTGATCCGTGGAGATGGTCAAACCATCTGCGATCCGGTCGTACTCACCCAGGGCCCAGACCACGCGGTGCTTCTTCTTGAGTTCGGTGTAATCGGCCATTGCAATCCCTCCTGGTGCGGAAATTTCACAGCGGCGCTGGCGCGATGCACGGCGCCAACTAACTGGTCCGGAGCATCGCCTCGGCCGGCGTGAAGGATAGCCCCAGCGAGGCGGCAACCGCAGCGTGGGTCAGTTGGCCGGACCGCACATTGAGCCCCGCGCACAGCAGCGGGTCGCCCAGCAGCGCGCCGCGTACGCCCTGATCGGCCAGCGCCAACACGTAAGGCAGAGTCGCATTGGTCAAAGCGATGGTCGCGGTACGCGCCACCGCGCCCGGCATATTGGCCACGCAGTAATGCACGATCCCTTCCTCGATATACGTCGGCGCATCGTGCGTGGTCGGCCGCGAGGTCTCGAAACAGCCGCCCTGGTCGATTGCCACGTCCACCACCACTGCGCCGCGTCGCATCTGGCGCAGATGCGCACGCGTCACCAGTCGCGGCGCACTGGCACCCGGCACCAGCACGGCACCGATGACCAGGTCGGCCTGCGCGGTGCCCTGCTCGATGGCTTCGCCGGTCGAGTACAGCGTGCGCACGTGGCCGCCGAACTGCGCATCGAGCTGCCGCAGTCGTGCCAGCGACCGATCCAGCACGGTCACGCTGGCGCCCATGCCCAGCGCAATCCGTGCCGCGTTGGTCCCCACCACACCGCCGCCAAGGATCAGGACCTGCGCCGGCAACACTCCGGGCACACCACCCAGCAACACGCCGGCGCCGCCCTGGGCTTTTTCCAGCGCATGCGCGCCGGCCTGAACCGCCATGCGTCCCGCGACCTCACTCATCGGTGCCAGCAGTGGCAGATCGCCGTGCGCGTCGCGCACGGTCTCGTAGGCAATTGCAGTGCATCCTGATTGCAGCAAGCCCTGCGCCTGCACCGGGTCCGGCGCCAGATGCAGATAGGTGAACAGCGTGTGCTGCGGACGCAGTCGCGCGCACTCCTGCGGCTGTGGCTCCTTGACCTTGAGGATCAGTTCCGCGTGATCGAACACCGCTGCCGCCGAGCCGAGTATCTGCGCGCCGCGCTTGCGGTAGTCTTCGTCGTCAAAACCACTACCGGCACCTGCACCGGTTTCGATAAAAACCTCGTGCCCATGCGCCACCAACTCGCTGACACCAGCGGGTGTCAGACCCACCCGATATTCATGAACCTTGATTTCCCTTGGCGTGCCTATGCGCATGCTTCGCTCCTGTGTCAGCACCGATGCGGTGGCGCAGCGGCGCTGGCGTTTCGACACTCTGCATCATGAATCGATCCCCCGGCCGTCCACCCGCGGGCGCCGTCGGCGCGCTGATTGCCGCGGTCGGACTTGGTGTAGCCGGCTGGTATGGCTGGGACTGGTACCAGCTGCCGCGCTGGAGCGAGGCCGACATCCGCGCCTCGGTAGAATTGAACCTGGCCCTGGACCTGTCGCGCACGCCGCAGGCGGCCACCACCGTGGACGCACAGAATCTGCTGCGCCAGGGTATCCGCCGGGAACTTGAAGCCGAGATTGCGCGCGAACGCGAAACCCCGCGCGCCTACACCCTGGCCGGGATGATCATGATGGCCCTGGGCGTTGCGCAGATGCTGATCCGTACCTGGCTGGCGCGGCGCTGATTCCGCATCAGGCTACGGATTCTGCTTGACCGGCATAAACCACTTCAGACGCTCGCGCAGACGCACCACCTCGCCGACGATCACCAGACTGGCGCCGCCGATGTCGCTGCGTTCGGCGATGCGCTGCGGCAGGTCGCCGAGCGTACCCACGATCACCTGCTGCGACTGCGTGGTGCCCTGCTCGATCAGCGCGGCCGGCCATTGATCGGACAAACCATGCTCCATCAGCCTGGCGCATAACTCGGGCAGCGCGGTGCGCCCCATGTAGATCACCACGGTCTGGCCAGGCCGGGCCAGACTGTCCCAGTGCAGATCCAGCACACCGTCCTTGCGTCGATGGCCGGTCACGAATACACAGGACTGCGCGTAGTCGCGATGCGTCAGCGGAATACCGGCGTAGGCGGCGCAGCCATTGGCGGCGCTGATCCCGGGCACGACCTGGAAGGACACACCGGCCGCGGCCAATTCCTCGATCTCTTCACCGCCGCGACCAAATACAAAGGGATCGCCGCCCTTGAGTCGCAGCACTCGCTTGCCGGCCAGGGCCAGGCGTACCAATTCGGCGTTGATCTCTTCCTGCGGCACGGTGTGCTTGGCACGGCGCTTGCCGACATAGATGCGCTCGGCATCACGCCGAACCAGATCCAGAATCGCCGGCGAGATCAGCGCGTCGTACAGAACCACATCGCACTGCTGCATCAATCGCAACGCACGGAAACTCAGCAGGTCTGGATCACCGGGCCCGGCGCCGACCAGATACACCTCGCCGCGCGATGCCGAACCCGCGACCAGGCTCTCCAGCTCGAACACCGCCGCCACCTCGTCGCCGGCCAGCAAACGCTCGGGGCCCGGACCATCCAGAAATGATTCCCACAGCGGTCGCCGCTGGGCGAATGGCAGGCGCTTTACCGTGTCGCGATTGCGCTGCATGAATTCGGCCACGCGTCCGTAGGCCGCCGGCAACAGGCTTTCGATGCGCTCGCGCAGTCGGCGCGCCAGCACGGGCGCCGCACCGGCGGTCGAAATCGCCACGGTGATGGGCGCGCGCTCGATGATCGAAGGCGTGATGAAACGGCTCGTCTCCGGATCGTCCACGACATTGCACAGCAGTCCGACCGCTTCGGCCGCCGCTGCGACTTCACAGTTGAGCGCCGCATCGTCGGTAGCGGCAACCACCAGCCGACATCCCGCAAGATGCGCTGCCGCAAACTGCGGTGCCAGATGTTGTAGCGCACCCCGCGCGACGAGTTCGAGTAGCTCCTCGTTCAACTCCCGCGCCACCACACGCGGCTGCGCACCGGACTTGAGCAGCAGGCGAATCTTGCGCGCCGCGACCTCGCCGCCGCCGACCACCAGCACCGGCTGGCGGTCCAGGTCGACAAACATCGGGAAGTAGCTGGGCCGCGTCATCACTCAATGCGCCACGGCGCGTGAGAACACATGAATCACCAGGACGCCGGCCAGGATCAGCCCCATGCCGATCAGCGCGGCCGCGTCCAGCGACTGCTGGAACACCACCCAACCGATCATCGAGATCAGCACAATTCCAGCACCGGACCACACGGCATAGGCGATACCAACCGGGATGCTGCGCAGACTCAAACCCAGAAACCAGAAGGCAATGCCGTAACCGAGCACGACGACCAGGGACGGCAACAGTTTGGTGAAACCTTCGCTCGCCTTCAGACAGGACGTTGCCACGACCTCGGCAAGAATCGCGACGCTCAGGTATGCCCAGGGGTTCAAATGCTTCTCGTCATGCCAGGTCTGCGCATCGTGATGCTTGCGCTCACAGACCGAGGTTGAGTCCCGGCGGCAACTGCATGCCGCCCGTGACACCGGCCATTTTTTGCTTGGTGGCCGCGTCCAGCTTCTGCGCGGCGTCGTTGATGGCAGCCGCGATCAGGTCTTCGAGAAATTCCTTGTCCTCGCTCATGGCGGCGGCATTGATCTCGACTTTGCGCGCCTGATGGCGACCGTCGAGCGTGATCTTGACCATGCCGGCGCCGGATTCACCGGTGATCTCCATGCGCGCAATTTCGTCCTGCGCGCGCTTGAGATTTTCCTGCATCTTCTGCGCCTGCTGCATCATCTGGCCGAGTGCGCCTTTCATGAGCGTGTCCTTGGAAATAAAAGTTAGTTGGGTTGAATGGAGCCGGGACGCAGCGAGGCGCCGAACTGATCGACAAAGGCGCGCACCACCGGATCGTCCTTGATCGCAGCTTCTGCATTGCGTTGACGCTCCTGCGCCCTGTGCTGATCGAGTTGCGCCGGCGTCAGCGCCGCTTCGGCGGACTGCGCCAGTTCGATCAGCACGCGCAGCGGTGCACCGGTCTGCTGGATCAGGGCCTGTTCGATCGCCAAGCGTCGTGACTCGTGCAAAAGAAATCCTGCCGAGGCCGCCAGGCTCAGCCGCACCACCCCGTCCTGCTCACCGATCCAAGCGCATTGGCGCGCGAGCTGGCGCGCGGCACCGTCCAGACCCAGCGTGTCGATACGCTCGGACCAGGGCAGCTCCTGGGGCGGCATACGCGGTACCCGCGGCGCCAAGGGCTCGGGTTCACGCGCCGACGCAACGGCCGGTGGCGTGGCTGTTGCAGGCGCCGGCCCGGGGGCTGCGCTCTGACGCGATGCGGCCGGCGCAGTCGATGTCGCCGACGCGCGACCGCCACCGTCCTTGGCGCCGCCGGAATCGGTATCAGGTCGGAACGTAAGCATGCGTAGCAGGCTCATTTCGAAACCGCTACGAGGGTCCGGCGCCCAGGGCAGATCACGCCGCCCGCCCACGGCAATCTGGTAGCACAGCTGCACATCTTCTGGCGCCAATTGCGGCAACAGCGCCAACAGTTCGGCGTCGTCGTCCTCGGACTGCGCCTCGGGCAGGGTCTGCAAGACCGCGATGCGCTGAAAATAACCGGCGACATCGTTGAGCAGGGCCGCGTAGTCCGGCGCTCTTGCGTCGAGTTGCTGAATACCATGCAGCAGCGCGCGGCCGTCGCGCGTCGCGATCGCAGCGATCAAGGTGTACAGCACCTGTCGTCCAGAGGTGCCGAGCATGTCTTCAATTGCCGCTCGCTCCAGCTTGGCTCCGCCGGAAAACGCGATGGCCTGATCGAGCAGTGACAGTCCGTCGCGCATCGAACCATCGGCAGCGCGCGCAATCTCGCCGATCCCGCCGAGTTCATAGTCCAGGCCTTCCTGATCCAATACCTTGGCCAACTGCTCGCGGATCAGCGCCACCGGCAGACGTTTGAGATTGAATTGCAGGCAGCGGCTGAGCACCGTGATCGGCAGCTTCTGCGGATCGGTGGTGGCGAGGATGAACTTCACGTGCGGCGGTGGCTCTTCAAGCGTCTTGAGCAGTGCGTTGAACGCACTCTTGGAGAGCATGTGGACTTCGTCGATCAGATAGACCTTGTAGCGCCCGCGCGCCGGCGCGTACTGGCTGTTGTCGATCAGCTCGCGTACGTTGTCGACGCCGGTGTTGCTGGCCGCGTCGATTTCAAGCAGATCCACAAAGCGACCGCTATCAACCTCCTTGCACGCCGAGCACACCCCGCAGGGATTGGCCGACACGCCGGTTTCGCAATTCAGACCCTTGGCGACGATGCGCGCCAAGGTGGTCTTGCCCACGCCGCGCGTGCCGGTGAGCAGAATCGCCGGATGCAGCTTGTCGCCATCCAGCGCGTGGCACAGCGCCTTGACCACATGGTTCTGGCCCATCACGTCGGTAAAGACGCGCGGACGCCATTTGCGGGCAAGCGCCAGATAGCTCATGGATTTCGCGTCAGGAAGATCAGCATAGGTTGATTGTCGCGGATGGCGTGTCGTGCCACCAGTCGTAGGGCGGGCCGTGCCCGCCGTCGAAGTTTGGTTCAGGCACCCAAGCCGGCGGCCACGGGCCGCCCTACAACTGATCCGCAACAACGAAGCGGTTTACTGCAGCGGCGCGCGAAACCCGATCTCGCGCCGGTTGTTCGGCTTGATCGTGACTTCCTGACGCAGCATGCGCAGCAACTCAGCGCCGTCATCCATGCAACCGAGCAGGCGCGCGCGATTGCGCACCACTGCGTAATCACCGGGCGTCAGCATGTCCAGATCGCGAACACCGGCCGGCGGCTCGACGCCGAAGTAATGACGAAAGGCGATATCGCGCTGCTCCGGCTTGAGGAAGTCAAAACGCACCTTGAACGAGAAGCGACGCAGCGCCGCCTCGTCCAGATGACTCATCAGATTGGTGATGCAGGCAAACGGCAGCTCATGGCTTTCCATCCAGGTCAGCATTTCGTTGACCTGGCTGATCTCCCAGCCCTGATGCGCATGACGACGATCGCCGAGCAGGGAATCCGCCTCGTCGAACACCAGGAACGCACCGGATTCACGCGCCTCGGCAAAGGCCTGGGCGATGTTGCGCTCGTTTTCGCCCACCCACTTGCTGAGCAGATCCGACGCGCGCTTCTGGATCACCTCGATGCCCAGCTCATGCGCAAGCCAGCGGATGTAGGCCGACTTGCCGGTGCCGGGCGGGCCGTACAGGCACATCGAAAACGCGCGCGTGTCCAGGCCGAGCAGGCGTTCACGCAGTCGCGCCAGATCGTGATCGGCATTGATCAGGGCGGGCTCGTAGTTCACGCCGTGAATCGGCCGCGGCGGCGGCTCGGCGCCGCGCATGACCTTGGCGATGGAATGCACCGCGCGGCGAATGTCCTGGAAGCCGCCGCTGGTCAGGCGCGCGGAACGCACGGCGCCCGCTGCAACCGCCGGCGGTGCGTCAAAATCTTCGGCCAGGCGCCGCACTTCTTCAGCCGGCACCTGCACCTGTTCCCGCGCCAGGATGCGCTGCCACACGCGCTCGCGCACGCGCGCCGGCGGCACCTTCATCTCGATGGCATAGGTCATGCGCCGCAACACCGACGGACCCAGCGCAGACGGATCGTTGACCGTCCACAAGGTCGGCACGCGGGTTTCTTCAAACAGACGATGCATGAACACGCGCGAGCCATAGCCGCTGCGATCCGACTCGAACATGCCGTCGTTATCGCCGCGCAGCAGGTCTTCAGCCTCATCGAACAACAGCAGCGCGTCCGACTGGTTTTCCAGCAGCTTCTGCGACAGACGGAACGAGCCGATGCGCTGGTCGCGCGAGGGTTCCTGGCCGCGGTCATCGGCCTGGCCGACGCCGTAGAGCTTGAGGTTCAGCTGCGAAGACAGGGTCTTGCAGAACTCGGTCTTGCCGGTGCCCGGCGGGCCGTAGAGCAGGATGTGGATGCCCTTGGCCTGCTCGGTCACGGCGCGACCCAAGAGATTGGCCGCCAGGTCACGGTCAGCACGCAGGTGTTCGTAGTCTTCCCATTCCAGACTGTGGCTCAGCGGCTCGCCGAGCAGGGCCGCGCGCACATCGGCCACGGGCTGGGCCTGCGACTGCAGGAAGCCGGTCAACGCGGCCAGCGGCTGGCAGTCGGAGCGGTAATCGGTGGTGAACAAGCCGCTGGAAATCAGCTTGCCGCGCGAGGACAGCGCGTCCACCACTTCACCACGGGTCAGTCCCAGCATCGCGGCGAGCACGCTGACCACGCCGCTATCGCCTACGCGCAGCTCGTCGAGCTCCAGGGTTTCGAACAAGTCCTCGACCTGCGGCACCACGCGATCGCGCACCAGCGCGCTCATCACCGTGGCTTCGGCGGCGCTCAATTGCAGCAGCTCGGAGACCGCCCGCAGATTCAGTTCCAGGGTGCTCGGCTCGGCCGACTCCAGCGCCTTGATGCGGTCTTGCACCAGCGCGCTCCAGCCGTCGGCATCGAGCTTGCGCGGGTCGTCTCCGATATCGAGCTCAAGATGTTCGGCCTCATCCACCAGAAAACGCAGCAGACCTTCCTGCGCCCAGCGATGACGATCCAGACGGCCGCCCAGATTGGCGACCCACCCGAGCACGACGCGCTGTTCAAACGATTCCATCATGGTGCTTACACGGTTCCAGCGGGGATCAGGCTTTGATCGGGTGGGGACAAGGCCTGTTCGGCCCTGCGCTAAGAGTGGGGCCTAGTTGCGGCAGTTCCAAGAAGGCCGTGCTGACGCCAGGGCAACTTCAAGCCTGATCAATTGCTTGGGATGACTTGCCGGACCGGGCCTGAACACGGGCCGCGAGGCCAATCGGTGTGGATCATTCTCGGGACAGGCTGTGAATAAGTGTCCCAAGTCTATGGATTGAAAGGTCCGCGCCAGCTGGCTCCGGCACCCGGCGAGACCGCTGCCGTTGCTCCCTTCCGGGCCTGGCGGGGTTCACGGTTTACCGTCGCGGAGGGCCGGCGCGGACCAGTCGGCATTATCCCCGATTTAGTGCGGGTTTGCCGCAGTGACAACTGCCTGCTCCGCCTCAGCGCATCTCGACAGCGCCTCAACTCAAATCTGCATCTCTTTATTTTCAAGCGACTTTAGGGGGTTTCTTCAGGCAGATTCTGAGCCGCATCGCCACCGCTGACCTCAGCCAGCGGCTCGCTGGCGGCAGCCGCCACGCTCGACAACTGAGCAGTCGCGGCCAGGTGCAGCACGTCGATTTCGGTGGCCGCGACCAATTCGGGGCTGGCAATGCGGGTGTTGACCTCACGCACGATCTCGTCGCGCACGATGGGGCCGACGATGCGCAGGTGTTCCAACACTTCCGACGGCAGGCCGTGACCATCGACCTCGGTGCGGATGTCCGCGTCATTAACCGGATGCAGGATCAGCTTGAGGGTCAGCGGCGCGTAGGTGCGCACGTCCAGGTGCAGCTTGATCTCGACACCCAGGGTGAACTTCAGTCGCAGGTTGAGCAGCTTCACTTCCAGCTTCAGATCGCCGCTGAGCATCATCACGAAGCTCACGTCCGGCAGCTTGTTGGTGATGGGATGCACGTCCACGTCACGCAGCTGGAACACATAGGACGCCACCAGCAGGTCGGCGGGGAATTTCCGCACCGAGCCCTCGATCATGGCCTTGAGCACCGTTTCGATTTCGCTGCGCAGGCGATCAGCCGTGACCACGTAGCGAATGAAGTTATGGCCGAACTCGGCGTAGGAAATTCTGGCGCTCTCGTCCACGATTCAGGTCCGGCTCGCCCGCAGGCGCTGCTGTTCTTCCAAGGTGAGCGCGACCTTGTCGCGCAGATAGATCGGCGCCAGCGCATCGGCGCTGATGACGTCGCCGCGTTCAAAGCCCGGCAAGGCCAGCGCGAACGCATGCTCGGCCTGCGGCAGCGCCGCGCCGTCAACGCCGTCTATGGTCACGGCCAGTCGCTCGCGCAACACCGATTCATAGGTGCCCCAACCGGTACCGATGGCATGCCAAGAACCCAAGCCGGCAGGCGCATCAACGCGGTCGGGCGCAAGCACACAGGCGGGCGTATGCGCCTGCGCCAGCCCATCCTGATCGCGCACGAAGCTGGCGAAATACACCTCATCCATGCGCGCATCGATCGCGGTCAAGACTTGGCTCGCGCCCTGCTTCATCGCTGCCTGCGCCAGCAGCTGCAAGGAGCTGATCGCAACCACCGGCCGATCCAGTGACAAGGCAAGGCCTTTGACGAATCCAACCCCGATACGCACGCCAGCGAAGCTACCCGGACCGACGCCGCAGACCAGACCATCGAGTTGCGCAAAGCGCAGACCGGCCTGCGCCATCAGCTCGTGGATCATCGGCAGCATGCGCTGCGTGTGCGTGCGACCGGCGAGTTCGAAACGCGCCAGCACCTGCCCGTCCAGCCACAGGGCGGCGGAACAGGCTTCGGTGGCAGTATCCAGGGCAAGCAGGCGCATAAGTATTAAGAGCTATAAGTGGCGCAACCAGCTCAGCGCAGCGTCGCGATCCACACTGGGCATGGGCGGTAGTGCAGACAGAATCCGCCGACCGTAACTCTTGCTGCGCAGGCGCGGATCGCACAGCACCAGCAGGCCTTGATCGGTCTCGTCGCGAATCAGACGCCCGGCACCCTGACGCAGGCTGACGATGGCCTCTGGCAACTGCACCTCCACGAAGGGATTGCCACCGCGGCGGCGCAGCGCTTCAAGCCGCGCGTCGTACACCGGATCGCCGGGCGAGGTAAACGGCAGCTTGTCGATGATCACCAGACGCAACGACCGGCCCTTGACGTCCACGCCTTCCCAGAAGCTCTGCGTGCCCACCAGTACGCCGTCGCCGCATTCGGCGAAGCGTTCAACCAGACGGCTGCGATCATCCTCGCCCTGCACGAACAAGGGCTGCTGCACGCGCATGCGCAGGTATTCCGAAATCAGCCGCAGCGCACGATGGCTGGTGCAGAGTACGAAGGCACCACCGCCGCTGGCTGCGATCAGGCTACAGCACAACTCGGCCACCTGTTGCGGGTAGTCCGGCGCGCTCGGCTCACTGAAGCCATCAGGCAGATACAGCCTCGCCTGCGTGGCGTAGTCAAACGGACTCTCAAGCGCCAGGGCCGGCGCCTCGGGCATGCCGATCTGGCGCCGGAAGTGGGCGAAGTCGCCAGCCGCAGACAGGGTCGCGGAGGTCAGCACCCAGGCGCTGGGATGCGCCGCGAAAACGCGGCCGAATCCCTGACCCAGATCCAGCGGCGTGGCATGTAGCGAACCGCCACGACCCTGGGGTTCGACCCAGCGCACATGACCATCCGCGTCCGCGCCACGGCTGGTGACCGAACACAGGGCCAGCCGAGCACGGAGCTGCGCCACGCGCGCGTCCAGGGTTTCCAGCAGGGCGCTGCGTTCGCGACAGCTTTCCAGTTCCGCCGCGAGCACGTCGAGCGCCTCGGCCACGGCGTCCACCGCCGGCACGGCCTCGCGCGCGTGCAGAAATTCATCCAGGCCGATGCGCGCGTTGAGCATGGCCAGACGCGTCTCCAGCTGAATCACCGGGCTGGCCAGGGCAGAGGCCGCCAGATGCAGATCGGGGACATCGCCCTGCTCGCTGGCGGCTTTGAGTACATCGTCGCCCACATCGCGCAGCTGCCGACTGGAAATTCGCGCTCCAAAAAACTGACCTGCCAGCTCCGGCAGCTGATGCGCCTCGTCGACGATCACCGCATCCGCACCCGGAAGAATTTCGCCAAAGCCTTCTTCCTTGAGCAGGACATCGGACAGCAGCACGTGGTGATTCACCACCACCAGATCGGCGCCCATCGCCGCGCGCCGGCTCTTGACCACAAAACAATTGCCGAAGTCCGGGCACTTGGCGCCCAGGCAGTTATCCGCAGTGGACGTGATCTGAAAGCGCAGGCGTTCGTCTTCGATCAGGCGCCCGAGTTCCGAGACTTCACCGCGCGTGGTAGAGCGAGACCAGCGGTCTACCTGTTCGAGCCGCGTGTCCGCGGCGCGGCGGGCCTGAGCCGCATCCGCCCCCGCGCGCTTCATGCGGTACAGACACAGGTAATTGCTGCGCCCCTTGAGCATGGCGGTGCGCGCAGGCACGCGCAGCACATCGAGCAGACGCGGCAGATCACGCTCGAACAATTGGTCTTGCAGATTCTTGGTGCCGGTGGACACGATCACGCGCTTGCCCAGCACCAGCGCCGGCACCAGGTAGGCGAAGGTCTTGCCGGTGCCGGTGCCGGCCTCGATCAGGCGCAGGTCCGAAGATTCCAGCGCCGCCGCGACGTCCAGCGCCATCTGTGCCTGCACGGCGCGCGGGGTGAAACCGGAAATGGACCGCGCCAGCGGTCCATCGGGTCCGAATAAATCGTCCACGAGACGATGACTAACTGGGGCGAACTAGGGCAGACGCGGGCTCGACATCATCGAGCCGGGCCGCCTCAACTGCCGCCGAGTTGGCGCTGGATCTCCTCGATCCGGGCCTGGGCCTGCAGCGCGCCGATGGAATCGCCCTGGGCGCGGCGCGCGGCCGCGATGGTCTTCCAGTTTTCAACTTCCACGTAGATGTTGCCGCGCGCCAGGCTATTGGATTTACCCGCCACCGACACCGCCTGGTCAAACTGCTCCTGCGCCAGGTACACCTTGGCCAGGGCCGACCACACGAAATAATTACGCGGCTCGATCCGCTGCGCGCGTTCGAGTTCCGAGGCAGCGAGTTCGTACTGACCTGCGGCGCGCGCAGTGTTGGCCTTGCGCATCAGCGACACCACGGCCTGACCGCTGACCTGTTCCGCGCTGCGCGGAAAGCTGGGTGGCGGTGGCGGTGCAGCCGGCTCTATCGGCAGCGGATCGGGCGTACGCGGCAACGGCACTGCCGGCCCCGGCGTCGTCGGTGGCGGAATCACCACACCGATCGGCGCATTGGTCTCCCGATCACCGCTGGTGGATACGCAGGCGCTGAGCAGGACCGCCAGCAGCATCAGGGCGCCAAGACGCAGACTCATTCAAACATCTCCCGCAACCAGTTCAGAGGGGTAGGCACGGCGGCGTTGGCACAGGGGGCGAATTCCGTCGGCGCATGCCCGCTGGCGTAGGGTAACAAGAGCACGCTCTGGCAACCTTCGTCGGCGCGCAGGCCGGTAAAGGTATCGGTGAGCTGCTCCTGCACGTCAGGCGGCGGAATCATGTCGAGGCCGCGCAGCTTGAGATCCTTCATCACCCGCGTCCACAGAATCAGCGCACCCGACGAGCCGGTGAACCCCATGGGTTTGTAGTCGTCGCGGCCCATCCACACCACCGCCACACGATCGGCGCCGAATCCGGCGAACCAGGAGTCGCGCATCTCGTCGGTGGTGCCAGTCTTGCCCGCCAGCGAAGTGCCCGGCGGTACTGCCGACAAGGCCGCGCGACCCGTGCCCAAGGTAATGACCTTGGTCATGGCCCAGTTGATCAGATACGTCGGCGCTTCCTGCAATGTCTGCTTGACCTTGATCGGGTAGCGATTCAGCGGCGTGCCTTCCTTGGTGGTGACGCTGCGGATGGCCGAAAGCTGGCTCTGGTAGCCACCCGCGGCGAGCGTGCCGTACATCTGTGCCACGTCCAGCGGCGCGATATCGACCGCGCCGAGGAACACGCTGGGCACCGGCTTGGCGTCGCCGACGTAGCCGGTGGCGCGCATAGTGTCCAACACCTGAGCCGCGCCAACTTCCAGACCGACGCGCACGGTCGGCAGGTTGTAGGACTGCGCCAACGCCATGTACAGCGGCTGCGGACCGTGCAGTTTGCGGTCGTAGTTTTGTGGCGCCCAGATCTGCCGATTGGGCAGCTTCATCTGGATCGGTTCGTCGTCCAGCAAGGTATGCAAGTTGAAGCGATCCGGCTGCTGCAGCGCGGTGAGAAACACGAAGGGCTTGACCAGTGAGCCGATGGATCGCCGCGAGTCCAGCGCCCGATTGAAACCGGCGTAGCGGAAGTCGCGTCCGCCCACCAGTGCCAGCACTTCGCCACCGTCGACGCTGGTGACAACACCGGCGGTCTGCAGCGTGCCCTGCTTCTGCTTGCGATCCTTCTCTAGTTTGGCCAGACCCTCGGACAACTGGCGCTCCAGGATTTCCTGCGCGCGTGGTTCCAGGGTGGTGAAAATGCGCAGGCCTTCGTTGGTGAGGTCGGCCTCCTTGTACTGCCCCTTGAGCTGACGCTTCACCAGATCGACGAAGGCCGGATAACGCTCGACCCGTCCGCCGGCGCCGCCAGCCACGCCTAGCGGCATGGCGACGGACGCGGTGTACGCGCTTTCGTCGATCAAACCCTCGTCGCGAAATACCTTGAGCACCAGATTGCGCCGCGCCAGCGCATTCTTGGGATTACGCCTGGGGTTGTACTGCGTCGAGCCCTTCACCACCCCCACCAGCAGCGCGATCTCGTGGGGAAACAATTCGCTGGCTGGCTTGTTGAAGTAGAAGCGACTGCCCAGACCGAATCCATGCACGGCACGATCACCGTCCTGGCCAAGATGAATCTCGTTGAAGTAGGCCTCCAGGATTTCATCCTTGCTGTAGTGCATCTCCAGCAGCAGCGCCATCAGCGCTTCCTTGCCCTTGCGGCTCCAGTCACGCTTGGCGGTCAGGAAAAAATTCTTCACCAGCTGCTGAGTGATGGTGGACGCGCCCTGCACCACGCGGCCGGCCTGCATATTGGCGATGGCTGCACGCAGGATGCCGCGCACGCTGATGCCGAAATGATCATAGAAGCCTCGGTCTTCCACCGCGATCAGACCGTCGCGCAGCAGCGCCGGCACCTCGTCGAGGCGCACCAGCACGCGATCCTCGCCCTGACTCTGCGGATAGATGCTGCCGATGAGCATGGGGTCCAGACGCACGATGTCGCGTGGCGCGTCCGCTTCCAGATCTATGATGTCGGAAATGCCGGCGCTAACCAGGCGGATCGACAGCTTGGACGCAGGCTGGGCGCCATCCCAGAATTCAAACGCCCGCACCGCCACGTCGACACGCGCAGGACCGGCGACGAAGGTTCCAGGCCCGCCCAGGGTTTCCGAGGGCCGATACCCGAGTCGTGCGAGTTAGTGGCGCAAATCACCGGCGTCGATGGAGCGGCCCGGATACAGGTCCAGCGCTGCGGCGTAGACCTGCGAAGGCAGCGCCCAGCGGCTACCGGCGAAGCGCGTGCGAATTTCCTGATCCAGCTGAATCAGATAACCGGACAGCAACAAGCCCGCCGCGCTGACCGCGATCACCAGCACGGCAAGCAGGACGTAGGCGACGCGACGAACGGGGAAAGACCGATTTCTTAGCATTTCAGCCCGCGATCATAAGCGGTCAAGCCCCTCTGAGGGCAGCCGCCACGCCTGCGCCGGGAAAACAACGCGTTGCGAGCGTCGCCCGCGGATCGAACGCCGACCCTAATCCCGTCTCAGCACCGTACGCTCCATCTCTTCCAGCGAGCTGTGACGCACATCCTTGCCCTTGACGAAATAAATCACGTACTCGGCAATGTTCTTGGCGTGATCGCCGATGCGTTCAAGCGAACGTACGCACCAGATCAGGTCCATCACGCGGCGGATCGTGCGCGGCTCTTCCATCATGTAAGTGATGCACTGCCGCATCAGCGCCTCGTACTCGCGATCAATGGTGACGTCTTCACGCACCACGGCCAGCGCAGCCTCAGCGTCCATGCGGGCGAATGCATCCAGCGCGTCGCGCACCATCTGCGAGACATGCCGCGACAGATGCTGAGTCTCTGCCATGTGCTCGTACAGCCGCTCCTGGCCCGATAACTGATGCGCCATCTGGGCCACCTTGTGCGCCTCGTCACCGATACGTTCCAGATCGGTGATGGTCTTGATCACGGCATAGACCAGCCGCAGGTCGGAGGCGGTAGGCTGGCGCCGCGCAAGAATGCGCGAGCATTCGTCGTCGATGTACAGCTCGAACTGATCGATCTTGTCGTCGTTGTCGGACACCGTGTCGGCCAGCTCGGGATCGAGCTCGACCAGGGCGCGGGTTGCATCCACCAGCTGCTGTTCCACCAGCCCACCCATGGCGAGCACGCGCTGACGTACGTCCTCGAGTTCGGCGTTGAACTGACTGGAGATGTGCGTCTTGTAGGCGGGAGTCGTCATGGGTGAATCCAGAAATCGGAAATCAGGAATCGGAAATCTAGAGGACGCTACAGATCTGGGCGGAATCTCTGCGACTCCGATGCCCGACTATCGATCTTCGATTTCCGTGTTTAACCATACCGTCCAGTGATGTAGTCCTCGGTCTGCTTGCGCGAGGGTTTGGTAAACAGCTGATCGGTGCTGCCGTATTCGATCAGGTCGCCGACATACATAAACGCGGTGTAATCACTGACGCGCGCCGCCTGTTGCATGTTGTGGGTGACGATGACGATGGTGTACGACTTCTTGAGCTCGTTGATTAGCTCCTCAACTTTCAGGGTCGAGATCGGATCCAAGGCCGAGCAAGGTTCGTCCAACAGGATGACGTCAGGCTGAATGGCGATGGCACGCGCAATCACCAGGCGCTGCTGCTGACCACCTGACAGGCCCAGTGCGGAATCGTCCAGACGATCCTTGGCCTCTTCCCATAATGCTGCGCCCTTGAGCGCCCACTCCACGGTTTCGTCCAGCACGCGCTTCTTGTTGATGCCTGCCAGGCGCAGGCCATAGGCCACGTTCTCGTAGATCGACTTCGGAAACGGGTTGGGCTTCTGGAACACCATGCCGACGCGTCGACGCAGCATGGCCACGTCCACATCGCGATCAAAAATATTCTTGCCGTCCAGACGAATCTCGCCGGTGATGCGACACCCGTCGATCAGATCGTTCATGCGGTTGAAACAGCGCAGCAAGGTGGACTTGCCACAACCCGAGGGACCGATGAATGCCGTGACCTTCTTCTGCGGAATCTTGAGGCTGACGCTGTTGAGCGCCTGCTTCTCGCCGGAGTAGAGGTTCAGTGCATCGACCTCGAGCGCGATGGTCTCGTCCTCGATACGCGCGCCGGCCCGGTCGCGCTCCATGGCGGCCATGTCAAAGCCATGCGAAAGAGAGGTTTTTTCCTGCACACCGGTCATGGTTGTTCTATCCAAGTTCGGGCACTCCCTGAGGTATTGCCCAGCAGTTTAGTCGCAGCTTCAATTTTCCAGCGCCTTGTAGCGCTCGCGCAGACGATTGCGGATGCCAATGGCGGTCAGATTCAAGGCAATGATCACCAGCACCAGCAGGAACGCCGTGGCATAGACCAGCGGTCGCGCCGCCTCCACGTTCGGGCTCTGGAAACCGACGTCGTAGATGTGGAAGCCCAGATGCATGAACTTGCGTTCCAGGTGCAGGAAGGGTGAATTGGCGTCCAGCGGCAAGCTGGGGGCGAGCTTGACCACACCCACCAGCATCAGCGGAGCGACCTCACCGGCCGCGCGCGCAATGGCCAGAATCAGGCCCGTCATCATCGCTGGAGAAGCCATGGGCAGCACCACGCGCCACAGGGTCTCGGCCTTGGTCGCACCCAGCGACAGGCTGGCCTCGCGGATCGAGCGCGGAATGCGCGATAAGCCCTCTTCGGTCGCTACGATCACCACCGGCAGAGTCAGTAGCGCCAGGGTCAGTGAGGACCACAGGATGCCGGGCGTGCCAAAGGTCGGCGAAGGCAGGCCCTCTTGGTAGAACGCCTTGTCGATGTTGGCGCCGACGAAGTAAACAAAGAAGCCCAGACCGAACATGCCGTAGACGATGGACGGCACGCCGGCCAGGTTGTTGACCGCGATGCGGATCACCTGCGTCACTGGACCTTGCTTGGCGTACTCGCGCAGATATAGCGCCGCCAACACGCCGAAGGGCATCACCACCACCGACATGATCATGACCATCATCACGGTGCCGAAGATGGCCGGGAAAATGCCGCCCTCGGTGTTGGCCTCGCGTGGATCGTCGGACACGAACTCCCAAACCTTGGCGCCGAAGAATCCGATCTTGCCGAATATCCCCATTTCGTTCGGCCGATAGCCGCGCACGATGCGTGCGAGCGGCACTTCCAGCTCCTGACCGCCGACGGTCTTCATCACCAAGGCGTCGCGATTCAACTCGGTACGGATCGCCTCCAGCTCGGTGCGCAGCACCTCGTACTTGGCGTCCTGTTCCTTGCGTCGCGCGTCCAGCGGCGCATACGCCTGCGGATGTGTTTCGCGCGCCTTGCCGTCCAGCTGCAGTCGGCGCTCATCCAGGCGCAGCCGCTCCAGCGCGTAATTGATCTTGCCGATCTCGCCCTTTTCCAGGTGCTCGATTTTTTCATTGAGCTGGTTGGCGCGATCCTGCAGCGGCTGGTACGCGTCCCAGGCCGCAGGACCGCTGGCAACCTCGACCCCGGCGCTCTTGACCGCGTGCAGAAAGCCGTGGAAGTTGCCCCACTCCACCCGCTCCAGCACCACCACGTCTTCCGGATAGCTGCGCTCGATCAGCCAATCCGCCAGCACAGGCCGGAAGTCCGCGCCGAGCAGATCGCGGTTCGCCACCTTGATCAACAGGCGGTCGTATAGCGGCTGTGCCTCGTCCACCTTCAGGCCCGCGTCCTTGAGGCGCGCGCTGGTGACTTCTTCGGTGCTGCGGATTTCGGCCAGGATCGCCTCGCGCTCGGCGCCCGGCGCCGCGTAGGTGGCCTGAACCACGTCGGCCGGCCAGAAGTGCGGCAGTCCGCGAGCGGCGGTCAGCACCAACAAGGCCAAGGTGATGATGAATGCGACGGAAATCGCCGCCGCCGTCACCCAGACATAGGGCGCGCCGGATTTGAAGTAGCTGCTCACGCCATGGGTATCGCGCGCGACCAGGGACTTGGGCATCGCCGCGGCAATTTCTTCTGCGCTGGTACTCATGAGTGCGGGCCTACAGCGAGCTGTACTTGGCACGCAGGCGGGCGCGAACGACCTCGGCCAGCGTGTTGAGGAAGAACGTGAAGATGAATAGCACGAGGCCTGCCAGGAACAGCAGGCGGAAGTGCGTGCTGCCGACCTCCGACTCCGGCATTTCAACGGCGACGTTCGCCGCCAGGGTGCGCATACCGGTGAACATGCTCAGGTCCATCACCGCTGTATTGCCGGTGGCCATGAGCACGATCATGGTTTCTCCGACCGCTCGACCCATGCCAATCATGACTGCGGAGAAAATGCCAGGGCTCGCCGTGGGCAAGACCACGCCGACCAGCGTTTGCCAGGCCGTCGCACCCAGCGCCAGAGAGCCCAGCGACAGATGCTTGGGCACCGAGAAAATCGCGTCCTCGGCAATCGAGAAGATCACCGGCACCACGGCCACGCCCATGGCGATACCCACCACCAAAGAATTGCGCTGGATGTAGCTGATACCCAAGGTCTGGTCCATCCACGACTGCATATTGCCGCCGAAGAAAATCACTTCCACTGGGTGCGCTACCAGAAAGCACATCCACACCACGAAGGCGATGACGGGCATCAACAGCGCAGCTTCCCTTCCTGCTGGCACGCGCTGACGCAGCGCACGCGGCATGTGCATCCAGATATACCCGAACAGCGGAATCGACAGGGGTAGCAGCAGCAAGGTGAGAAATACGCCCGGCAGATTGGTTTCCACGAACGGCGCCAGCCACAGGCCTGCAAGAAAACCCAGAATGACCGAGGGCAGCGCGGCCAACACCTCGACTGCCGGCTTGACCACCTGGCGCAACTCGGGCGACATGAAGTTCGCGGTGAAGATGGCGCCCAGCACCGCGAGCGGGATGGCGAAGATCATGGCGTAGAACGCGCCCTTGATCGTGCCTAGCGCCAGCGGCGTGAGGCTGAATTTCGGCTCGAAATCCGACGATGCCGAAGACGACTGCCAGAGAAATTCGGACTCGTCGTAGCTTTCGTACCAGACCTTGCCCCAGAGCGCGGACAGCGACACCTCCGGATGCTCGTTATGCACCTGATCCACCCGCAACTGCCCGTCGGCGGACTGCACCAGCATGACCTGAGCACGCGGGTTGAAGGCGATACGCTCGATCGGCTGCGCAAATACCTGGCCCTCATACGTGCGGCTGCCCGAGGTTGCGTAGAACATGCTGACCTGACCCGAGGCATCGCCCACCGCAAATCCGCGTCTACGAAGTTCGGGACCGATGGCCGTCACCGGCGAGCCGCTGCGAACCTTGAACTCGCGCACGCGCGCCAGATACCACTGGCCTTCCTCGCCGCGTCGGGCGGGAAACCACTGCGACACCTTGCCGTCATCCTGCGCCACCACGATGGACAGGCCACCGGCTAGATACCGCGCCTCGGTGATCCTGGCGCCGGCGGTCTGCACCTCGATCAGCTGCGGTGTATCGCTGCCATTCAATTTGTAGAACGCGATCTTTCCCGCCGCGCGGTCAATCACGTAGAGCCAGCTCAGCAGCGGATCCAATAGCAGCACGTCAGGCTTGACCGTCGGCGTGAAGCTTTGCAGCGGCGATTCAGTCAGCGTGCTGTCACCGAACAGCGAGGTTTGCTGCTCGAAGACCTTCAGATGTACTTGGCCCTGCGTATCTGCGCCGACCAGCGCCAATGCATCGCCCTCGTCGCGGGCAACAAAGCTGGTGGCTGGCCCATTCATGAAACTCAGCGGCAGCTCGCCCTTGGGATAGCTAAGCCCCGGGGTGATCAGCCGCTGATCGTTCGGGTAGGTGATGGCGTAATCGTGGCTGAACACCAGCACCGAGCCGTCATCCAGCACGCCACCCAGCACTCCGCGCTCTGCCGCAACCGTGGTGATGTGGCTGATACGCCGATCACCCAGCGGCAGTGTCTGGGTCTTGCGCAACTCGCCGCTATACAGATCGAAGAAGCTGATCTGACCGGAGTCGGAAGCACGCATGCCGACCTCGCCCTGCTCTTCTGCGGCGAGGAACAAGGTCCGGCCGCTGTCGCCGGGTACCGCAAAGGTCTTGCGCGCCTCGACATGGGCGCCCGCGAACAGAGGTGCAACCTCTGAAGCCAGATACACGAAGATCAGCAGCAGCGCGCCGATCACGCCCAGTCCGCCCACCATCACCAGATAGCGCGCGAGGCGGTCCTTGATATAGCGCGGCTGAAAGCCCGCACGCCCGGCGGTGATGGATCGCCGCAGCTCGATGGCGGGCGCCGGATTGGGAGTGTCGCTCATGGCCGGATGGGGGCTGTGCAAGCTGGTGATGACAAATGTGGGGAATCCCTTTTTCGCAACCCGCTCAGTCCTCGACTGCGCGAACAGAGCTGTGAAAAAGATCCCGGTGCGTGGACGCACCGGGCCGAAACACTACCTCAGAAACCGGGTGCTCAGAACGCGAACTGGATGCGCGCACTCAACGCGTCCAGCGAACTATCGGAGCCAGCGTCGGGTGCGAACTCGCCGCTGAGGTACTCGAACATCATGCGTACCGCAGGATTGACATACCAGTTCAGACCGGCGACCAGCTGCGAGATCTCGCGATCAGTGGCCAGGCCCTCGGTTTCGATCACGTCGTAGCGCAGCTTGGCCTCCCAGGCGCCTCCGGCGTTCTTGGGCTTGGGCGACTTAAACACGCCCTTCTTGATGTCGTAGGGCTTGGTTTCTCCGGTGATCAGATAGCTCAACTGCAGGTAGTAGGTGTCGGCGTCAATGTCCTCGCCCAGCTCCTGCGCAAACGTCGCCGCGGCATATTCACCCTGAGCGTAGAACGCCCCAAGCTTGCCGGCGAGTTCCAGCCCGAACGTGGATTGCTCATCGGTCGTCGCCGTGCCGCTCAGGCTGCCTGAGGGACCGCTGCGACCGGCATAGCGTGCGCTGGAAGCCGACACGGTTTCCTCGTTTGACGGATTGTCGCTGCTGAATGTGGCACCCACGTGAAACACCCGGGTGTCGCTCAAGACCGGCGCGTAGTACGCGCGCAGGGCGGCGCCGACGCCATCGGTTTCCTCGGAATTCTCGGCACCGTTGCGCAGGCTGTAGGCCGACACGCCCCAACCCCACTGCGTACCAGCGCCATCCAGAAACAGACCGGTCAGGTACTGACGATTGCCGTACAGCGAGGTCGAAGATGCATACGGTCGCTCCATGATCAGCAACTCGTTGGAGCTGGTCAGCTCCTCCATGCCGCGATACGGCTTGGCCTGACCCATGCGCAGGTTCTGGCCGAAGATCTTGGTGCCTATCCACAGCTCGCGAAAGCCGCTGCCGGACTGATCATCCTGACCGGCGAAGTCGTTCTCGAATTTGTAGATCCAGCCGTAGGCCTTTCCTTCAAGGGTCAGGCGCGCGCGGCGGAAGAAGAAATCGCTGCGCTGTTCGGCGATGCCTTCCTCAGCATTGTCTGCGTCGTCGTCCAGAGGCACATTGCCGTCCAGATGGATACGCCCGCCAAACTTGGCCTCGAACCGCCCGTCTTCGGTGCGAATGGTGACACCGCCACGAGTCTCCGCGGTATCGGCCCAGGCCGCGCCTCCACCGGTACCCAATACAAGTAACAAACCGCTCAACCGCATGCATGTTTTCATCTGCCCGACTCCCTCGTTGACTGACCGCTTCAACTCCCCAAGGCCGGACCACCGCTGAGGGTGGCCGGCCGGCAGGGACTGGGTCGGGAGGGAATCGGGGCTCGCGTCACGCGAGCCCCGCAAGACTTATTCGACGCCCAACTCCGCGCGGAACTTGGCGGCAATCTTTTCGGGCAGCGGCACGTAGCCGTCTTTTTACACCACTTCCTGACCCTGCTTGGACAGGACCATCTTGAAGAACTCGCGCTCCATCGGCGACAGCGGCTTGTTTGGCGCCTTGTTGGCGTAGACCAGCAGCACGCGCGACAGCGGGTAACTGCCACTGGTGGCGTTTTCAGGCGTGGCTTCGACGAAGGGCTGGCCTTCCTTCTTGGCCAGCGGCAGCGCACGCACGCCCGAGGTCTTGTAGCCGATGCCCGAGTACCCGATGGAGTCCAGACCGGTGGAAATGGACTGCACCACCGAAGCCGAACCGGGCTGCTCGTTGACGCCGGACTTGAAGTCGCCCTTGCACAGCGCGGTCTCCTTGAAATAGCCGTAGGTACCCGAGACCGAGTTGCGGCCGTACATCTGGATCGGCTTGGCGCCCAGATCGCCGCCGATACCCAGGTCCGACCAGCGGCTCACGTCCTTGGCGGCGCCGCACTTGCGCGTGGCCGAGAACATGGCATCGACTTGCGGGATCGACAGACCCTTGAGCGCGTTGTCCTGGTTGACGAACACCGCGAGCGCGTCGATGGCCACGCCCACGCCGGTGGGCTTGTAGCCGTGCTTCTGCTCGAAGGCCTGGATTTCCTGGTCCTTCATGGCACGAGACATCGGGCCGAAATTGGCCGTGCCCTCGGTCAGCGCCGGCGGCGCGGTGCTGGAGCCCGCACCCTGAATCTGGATGTTGACGTTGGGGTAGAACTTCTTGAACTGCTCGGCCCACAGGGTCATGAGGTTGTTCAGCGTGTCCGAACCCACGCTGCTGAAGTTCCCGGACACGCCAGAAGCCGGGGTGTAGGTCGGCAGCGCGGGATCGACCGCGGCGGTGGCAGAACCCGCCGAGACTCCAGCGGCCAGGCCGATCACAAGCGCGAGTTTCCTGAATTTCATTGGCACAGCTTCCTCTTGGTTGAGCGGCCTGTAGGTAGCCGCGCTGACATGGTGAAGATCAACTGAGTGAAAGCATGTGAAGCTTTGATTGCACTAATGTGACAAGCGCCGCGAGTCGCGCCCGGATTTTCGTCAAGTCACTATTTTTATTGATGTAATAAAAAAGACGTAAAGATATGCGCCAGGACGAACGGTGGCTCCAAACCGCCCAAAGACGACCGTTGCGAGGCCCTGCGTGATCTGCCGCACTGGCACTGGGACGGCAGAAATCATCTTGCGTGCTTTACCGCTGCCGGGTGCCTGCTTTTCAGAGCCCGGCGCCCATGGCCTTGGCCGCCATGGTGCAGCCGATGAAGATCAGCAGGCCGGATATGGTGCGCTTGAGCGCCCGGTCATCCAGGCGGAAGGCCACCCGCGTTCCCAGCCAGATGCCGGGCATGGCCCCCAGCAGCAGATACCCCAGCATCGAGTAATTCACCGTGCCCAAGCCGGCGTGACCCAGGCCGGCAATGCCGGTGATGAGCACCGCGTGAGCCAGATCGCTGCCGACCAGGCGGATCGGCGCATGCGCCGGGTACAGGATCAGCAGCAGCATCATGCCGATGACACCGGCGCCGACCGAAGAAATGGTCACCAGCGCACCGATCAGCACCCCGCAGACCAGGGTCAGCACCCGCTGGTTGCGTTCCACAAAACCACGATGCCCTGGGCGCTCGCCTCGCTTGAGCAGTCGCAGCAGCGGTTCCTGCAACAGCGCGAAGGTGGCCGTTAGGATCACCGCGATGGCCAGGGTGAGCTTGATCAGGTTGTCGGCCGAATCGCTGGCCGTG
>JBQTJH010000047.1:0-6254 GCA_052387335.1 Panacagrimonas sp.
GGTAAGCACCAAGGCTGCCTTGGGCCGTCCAGTTCTCATCGGGTATCACTCCGTCCATGACAGTACCCAATTCAGTCGCACCACTTATGCCAGTTATTAACGGGACACCACACTAGGCAGGCGCGACGATGGGAACAGCGCAGGCCGCGGAATAAGATTGCTTCCATTCCGGCAATGACAGAGCGATGCCGATGGACGATCCGATCCACATGGTGACTTTTGCGCGGGTGGTCGAGGCCAATAGCTTCGCCGCCGCGGCCAAGCGCCTGGGTGTGAGCATGTCGGTGGCGAGCAAGCACGTGGCCAAGCTGGAGAAGAGCCTGGGTGCGCGTCTGCTCAACCGCAGCACGCGCAAGCTGTCGCTGACCGAGGCCGGTCAGGCGTTCTACACACACTGCGCACGGCTGATCGAAGAACTTGAGGCCTCGGATCAGGCCATCGCCGAAACCCAGGCCGAGGTGCGCGGACAGCTTCGCGTCAGTGCGCCGCCGTCGATGGTGGCGCTGCACATCGCGCCAGCGCTGGCGGAGTTTCGTCGGCGCTATCCGCTGTTGGAGCTGGAGTTTGATCTGAGCAATCGCGTGATCGACTTCGCCGAAGAAGGCTATGACATGGCGCTGCGCGTCAGTCGCCAGCCCGCACCCGAGCTGATGTCCAGAACGCTCGCGCCCTTGAATATCGTGATGGTGGCGGCGCCGGCGTATGTGGGCGTACACGGCGCGCCCCAACATCCAGCGGACCTGGCGCAGCATGAATGCCTGCTGTTCTCGCTGGATGCGGATCCGACGCAATGGATCTTGATCAATGCATCGGGCCAGAGCGTGCCGGTGCAGGTACGCGGCGCATTTCGCTCCAATGTGATGGAGCCACTGCACAAGATGGCGCTGCATGGTCTGGGGATCGCACAGTTGCCCACCTATATGGTGGGCCAGGACGTAGAGCGCGGCAGCCTGCTGCACCTGCTACCCGAATGGTCCGGCTATGCCGGCGCGCAGATTCACGCGGTATGGCCACCGCACCGACGCGACTCGCGCAAGGTGCGGCTGTTCGTGGAATTCCTGGCCGAGCATTTTGGCGATGAGCCGTACTGGGAGCGCGCGCTCAAGCAGGCGGCGCAACGATGAGGCGTATCCAGCAGATGGTCACGTTCGCGCGCGTGGTCGAGGCCGGCAGTTTTGCCGCGGCCGCGCGCCAGCTGGGTGTCAATACCTCGGTCACCAGCAAGCACGTGTCCATGCTCGAAGCCGAACTGGGTACTCAGCTGCTGCTGCGCGGCACGCGTAGTCTCAAGCTCACCGAGGCCGGCGCGGCGTACTACCGGCATTGCGCGCGCATCGTCGAAGAAGTGGACCACGCACGCCAGACCGTGGTCGACATGCAGTCCACGCCGCGCGGCCGCCTGCGCGTCAGCGCGCCGCCCGGTTTGATCGCCGGCTTGGTGGTGCCCTGGCTGCCGGAGTTCCGTCAACGCTTTCCGCTGATCGAGCTGGATGTGTCGGCCGCCAATCGTTTCGTCGATCTGGCCGAAGAGGGTTATGACCTGGCGCTGAGAGTGACCGACGCGCCGCAAGCGCATCTGGTGGCGCGCAAGCTGGCCGACATGCGCATCACGGTGTGCGCGGCACCCTCCTATATAGAGCGGCGCGGTGCGCCGCGTGAGCCCATGGATCTGCTGCAGCACGAGGTCTTGCAGTTCACGCCGCCGGGCCTGATGTCGGATTCGGTGTTTGAGAAAGACGGCGTGCGGATCGACGTGCCGCTACGCGGCAGCATCCGCATCAATCATGCCGAGCCCCTGCGCACCCTGGCGCTGGGCGGGCTGGGCGTGGCGCTGCTGTCCCGGCATCTGGTGCATGACGACATCCGCGAGGGACGGCTGCTGCGTTTGCTGCCCGACTGGCGCCCGGTGATCGACGCTGCCTTGTATGCGGTGTATCTGCCCAATCGCTTCGGCACGCCCAAGCTGCGTGCGTTTGTCGAGTTCCTGCTGGAAAAGTTTGAGCCGGCGCGACGCGGGCCTCGTTAAACTCGTTGCATGAATGCTCTGCGCGGTCGTTTGTTCGTGATCTCGGCGCCCTCGGGCGGCGGCAAGACCAGCCTGACCCGCGCGCTGCTGCCGCGTCTGCATGCACGCCGTCACGCCGCCGCAATCTCGGTGTCCTACACCACGCGCGCGCCGCGTGCGGGTGAGCAGGACGGCGTGCACTACCACTTCGTCGACGAGGCGCGGTTCCTGGCCATGATCGAGGCGGGGGATTTCCTGGAGCACGCCCAGGTGTTCGGTCGCCGCTATGGCACCGGTCGCGCCGCCACCGAGGCGCAGCTTGTCCAGGGCGTTGACCTGATGCTGGACATCGACTGGCAGGGCGCGCAGCAGGTGCGGCGGCAATCGGCCGAGGTCATCAGCGTGTTCATCCTGCCGCCATCAGTGGAGGAACTGCGTCGGCGCCTGCAGGGCCGCGGTCAGGACGACGCGGCAACAGTAGAACGGCGCATGGCCGAGGCGCGGACAGAGATGTTGCATTACAAGGAGTACGACTATCTGATCGTGAACCGCGAGTTTGATCAGGCTCTGGACGATCTGGCCGCGCTGTTCATTGCACCGCGCCTGGGCCTGGATTCGCAAAGCACGCGCCACAAGGACCTAATCGGGGCCTTGCTGGCATAGGGGCAAGGGCTTCGGCTACACTTCGCGCCCTTTTTTGTTGCCCGAGTGTCCCATGGCCCGTGTCACCGTCGAAGATTGCCTGGACAAGATCCCCAACCAGTTTGAGCTGACCCTGGTCGCCGCCAAGCGCGCGCGCCAGCTGGCCCGCGGCGCAGACGCCCGTCTGCCCTGGGGCAATCACAAGTCCACCGTGCTGTCGCTGCGTGAAATCGCCGACGGCTACATTGGCAAGGAAGTGCTGGAAGAACAGGATCTTCCGGCCATCCAGCAGCCCAAGGTTGACCTCGAACCGCTCGATCCGAGCTACGACCTGTAATACCGAGAAGGCCCGGGACACCGGGCTTTCGCGTTTTCTGCGCCCGCCGATTCCTTGCCGCGAGCGGGGGGCGGACCAGCGCTGTTCCCTCTCTATTCGCCGTTCCCGAATCCGCCGATGACCAGCCGCCTCGATCTCGCCAACGCCATCCGTGCGCTCGCCATGGACGCGGTGCAAAAAGCGAACTCCGGGCACCCCGGCATGCCCATGGGTATGGCCGATATCGCCGAAGTGCTGTGGAACGACTTCCTGCAGCACGATCCCAAGGACCCCGGCTGGTTCAATCGTGATCGCTTCGTGGTGTCCAACGGCCACGGCTCCATGTTGCTGTACGCGCTGCTGCACTTGAGCGGCTACGACCTGCGGATCGAAGAGCTCAAGAATTTCCGCCAGCTGCACTCCAAGACGCCGGGCCATCCGGAAAACGGCATCACCCCGGGCGTGGAGACCACCACCGGGCCGCTCGGGCAGGGTCTGGCCAACGCTGTCGGCATGGCCATGGCCGAGCAGGTGCTGGCCGCGCGCTTCAACCGTGAAAACTTCCCGCTGATTGATCACCGCACCTATGTGTTGGTCGGTGACGGTTGCCTGATGGAGGGCATCTCGCACGAGGCTGCCTCGCTGGCCGGCGTCATGGGCCTTGGCAAGCTCGTGGTGCTGTACGACGACAACAGTATTTCCATCGACGGCGAGGTCCACGACTGGTTTGCCGACGACACGCCCAAGCGTTTCGAGGCCTACGGCTGGGAAGTGGTGCGTAACGTCAACGGCCACGATCCGCACGAGATCCGTATCGCGCTGGAGACGGCGCGCGCCTCGGTCAACAAGCCCACCCTGATCTGCTGCAAGACCGTGATCGGCTTCGGCAGTCCGAACAAGCAGGGCAAGGAGTCGAGCCACGGCGCGCCGCTGGGCGATGCGGAGATCGCGCTCGTGCGTGAACAGCTCAAGTGGCCGCACGCGCCGTTCGAAATCCCGGCGGAGATTCGCGCCGGTTGGGACGCCTGCTCCAAGGGCTCCGAGCGCAGCACAGCCTGGAAGCAGCAGCTGGAAACCTATGCGCTGAGCTTTCCCGCGGAAGCGGCGGAACTCAAGCGCCGTATCACGGGCGAACTGCCCGCCGACTGGAACGAAACCATTTCTGCGGCCATTGCCAAGCTGAGCGCTGGCGACAAGCCGGTGGCCACGCGCAAGTCTTCGCAGAACGCGTTGGAGGTCTTCGCGCCCCGCCTGCCGGAACTCGTGGGTGGATCGGCCGATCTTTCGGAATCCAACTGCACCCTGTGGAAGGGCGCCACGGTATCGCGCGCCGGCAACCCGACCGGCAATTATTTTTCCTACGGCGTGCGTGAATTCGGCATGGCCGCGGCCATGAACGGCATGGCGCTGCACGGCGGCATCATTCCCTACGGCGGCACCTTCCTGGTGTTCTCCGACTACGCGCGCAACGCGGTGCGCATGTCGGCGCTGATGAAGATCGGCACGATCTATGTCGTCACGCACGATTCCATCGGCCTGGGTGAAGACGGCCCCACGCACCAGGCGGGGGAGCATGTGTCCAGCTGGCGGCTGATTCCGAACATGGAAACCTGGCGCCCGGCGGATGCCTTCGAAACGGCCATCGCCTGGCGCGCTGCCATCGAACGCCGCAACGGCCCCAGCGTGCTGGCGCTGTCGCGGCAGAACCTGCCGCCGCAGGCGCGCGCGGCGAATCACGAAGCCGATGCCTTGCGTGGTGCTTACGTGTTGCTGGAACCAGCCACTACGCCCAAGGCCATCCTCATCGCCACCGGTTCGGAAGTGAGCCTGGCCGTGGACGCTGCAAAGAAGTTGAACGAGGCGGGCCAGGCGGTGCGCGTGGTGTCCATGCCCTGCGCCGAGCGCTTCCTGAAGCAGGACGCGGCCTATCGCGAGGCGGTGCTGCCCAAGGCGATCAAGGCGCGCGTGTCCGTCGAGGCCGGCATCACCCACTACTGGCGCGCCTTCGTCGGCGATGACGGCATCGCCATGGGCGTGGACAGCTTCGGCGAATCCGCGCCGGCGCCGGCGGTGTTCAAGCATTTCGGGCTGACGGTGGATGGGGTCGTGGCTTCGGTGGCGAGCCTGCTCTGAGTGGCCAGGAACGGCATTCGCCACGGAGGACACGGATAAAGCTGAGTGGGTGCGGTTCTCCGTGAACTCCGTGTCCTCCGTGGCAAAAAACTCTGGCGCTGTGTGAGCGCCGCATTTGACGAGGATTGAGCAATGGCAGTGAAAGTGGGCATCAATGGTTTCGGTCGCATCGGTCGCAATGTGCTTCGTTCGGCCGTGCAGAACTTCGGCACCGACATCGAGATTGTCGGCATCAACGATCTGCTGGAGCCTGATTACCTCGCCTACATGTTGCAGTACGACTCGGTACATGGCCGCTTCAAGGGCGACATCAAGATTGAAGGTGGCGCGCTGTTCGTCAACGGATCAAAGATCCGCCTGACCCAGGAACGCGATCCGGCCAACCTCAAGTGGAACGAGATTGGCGCCGAGGTGGTGATCGAATCTACCGGGCTGTTCCTGGATAAAGTCACCGCGCAGAAGCATCTGGACGCGGGCGCCAAGAAGGTCTTGCTGTCCGCACCGTCCAAGGACGACACCCCCATGTTCGTCTACGGCGTCAACCACAAGACCTATGCCGGGCAGGCCATCATCTCCAACGCGTCCTGCACCACCAACTGCCTGGCGCCGATCGCCAAGGTGATCAACGACAAGTGGGGCATCAAGCGCGGCCTGATGACCACGGTGCACGCGGCCACGGCGACGCAGAAGACCGTCGACGGTCCCAGCAACAAGGATTGGCGCGGTGGTCGCGGCATTCTGGAAAACATCATTCCGTCCAGCACCGGCGCGGCCAAGGCCGTCGGCGTGGTGATTCCGGAACTCAACAAGAAGCTCACCGGCATGAGCTTCCGCGTGCCGACCTCCGACGTGTCGGTGGTGGACCTGACCTGCGAACTGGAAAAGCCGGCGACCTACGCCGAGATCTGCGCCGAGATGAAGGCGCAGTCCGAAGGCGCGCTCAAGGGCGTGCTCGGCTACACCGAAGACAAGGTGTTGGCGATACCGCCGCCGACCACGAGCTGATCGACCTTGTCGGCGAGCGCGTCGAGAATCGTGAGCTTGGTGCTGACCTTGCTGCCGCCGACGATGGCCACGAGCGGCCGCGGCGGCGCGAGCAGCGCCCGGCCGAGTGCTTCCAGCTCGGCCGCAACCAACGGACCCGCACAGGCGACCGGC
>JBQTJH010000048.1:0-2959 GCA_052387335.1 Panacagrimonas sp.
CAGATCTTCGGCAGCCGCGCGCCAGTGGAATCGCGCAAGCGTGTGAAGATTCGCGACCCGGAGACCATCCTGCGCGACCTGTCCGCGCTGGCCATCGGCTCCCCGGTGGTGCACGTCCAGCACGGAGTCGGTCGTTATCGCGGCTTGCAGCGCCTGGAGGCCGGCGGCGTGGAAGCCGAATACCTTGTGCTGGAATACGCCCCGCGCAGCGGCAGCACCCAGCCGGACAAGCTCTACGTTCCTGTCGGCTCCCTGCAGTTGATTCACCGTTACACCGGCAGCGAAGAGCAGAACGCACCGTTGCACAGCTTGGGGACGGATCGCTGGAGCAAGGCCCAGGCCAAGGCGCGCGACAAGGCCAACGACGTGGCCGCCGAACTGTTGCAGGTGCAGGCGCGTCGCGCATCGAAACCCGGTATGCAACTGCAACTGGACGATGAAGACTATCGTCGCTTTTGCGACGGCTTTCCCTTTACCACTACACCGGACCAGCAGAAGGCCATTGACGCGGTGCTGGCCGATCTGGCCGCTGACAAGCCGATGGATCGTGTGGTCTGCGGCGATGTGGGCTTCGGCAAGACCGAAGTGGCCATGCGAGCCTGTTTCGCCGTGGCGCGCGCGGGACGTCAGGTGTGCCTGCTGGCGCCCACCACTTTGCTGGTGCAGCAGCACGAAAAGAATTTCCGTGATCGTTTCGCCGACTGGCCGATCCGCGTCGCTGCACTGAGCCGTCTGCGTACGGCCAAGGAGCAGACCGCGATCCTCAAGGAGATTGCCGAAGGCAAGATCGACATCGTGATCGGCACGCATCGCCTGTTGCAGGACGACGTGCGCTTCAAGAATCTGGGCCTGGTCGCGGTAGACGAGGAACACCGCTTCGGCGTGCGACACAAGGAGCGGCTGAAGAATCTGCGAGCAGAAGTCGACATGCTGACGCTGACCGCAACGCCGATTCCCCGCACGCTCAATATGAGCCTGGCCGGATTGCGCGATATGAGCATCATCGCCACGCCTCCGGCTTCGCGTTTATCCATCAAGACCTTTGTTGCCGAGTGGGATCGTAATCTGGTGATCGAAGCGATTCAACGTGAGCTGCGTCGTGGCGGGCAGATTTATTTTCTGCACAACGAAGTGGCGGATATCGAAAAATTCAGCCGCGACATTCAGGAGATGGTTCCGGAAGGTCGCGTACGCTTTGCCCATGGCCAGATGCGCGAGCGTGAGCTGGAACAGGTGATGCTGGACTTCTACCATCAGCGCTTCGATATTCTGGTGTGCACCACCATCATCGAGTCGGGCATTGACGTACCGTCTGCCAACACCATTCTGATCGACCGCGCCGATCATCTGGGTCTGGCGCAACTACATCAACTTCGTGGTCGCGTCGGCCGCAGTCATCATCGCGCCTACGCTTACCTGCTGATTCCTTCGCGCCGCTCGCTCAGCGCCGACGCCGAACGCCGCCTTGAGGCAATCGAAACACTGGGCGATCTGGGCTCCGGCTTTGCGCTGGCCACGCATGATCTTGAAATTCGCGGTGCTGGTGAATTGCTCGGCGAAGGCCAGTCCGGCCAGATCGAAGAAGTTGGCTTCACCATGTACGCAGAGTTGCTGGCACGCGCGGTGAAAGCCATACAGCGCGGCAAGCTCGACGACCGCCCTTTTGGCATCGCCGCGTGCGAAGTGGATTTGGGGATCTCCGCGCTGATTCCCGACAGCTTCGTGCCCGACGTGCACATGCGCCTGGTGCTGTACAAGCGCGCCGCCGAAGCTTCCAGCAGCGAAGCGCTAGACGAACTCAAGATTGAGATGATCGACCGGTTCGGCTTGTTGCCGCCGCAGGCAGAACGACTGCTCGACGCCGCGCAGGTGCGTATTGCCGGAGAAGCGCTGGGCATGACGCGTATCCGAGCAGGCAGCCGTAGCGCGATTCTGGACTTTGGGCCAGAACCGCAGATCGAAGCATCCAAGCTGATCCGACTGATTCAGGCGCAGCCCAAAGTCTACAAACTCGAAGGTCAAAAGCGGCTACACATCAATGCCGTCCTCGACCCTCCGGAGACGCGCGCATCCCGCCTGCACGAACTGCTGACTACACTGCGGCCCAAACCGGCGGCTGCCAAGGACATTGCATGAACGCTGGACGCCGTCGTCCGCTGAACCGCCTAGCCCTCGCTCTTGTGATGTCCGTTGTAAGCCTGGGCGCGCAGGCCGCGACCTGGCGCGTGGACATGATCGTGTTCCGCTATCTGCCAGCGGTCGACGAGGTTGGCCGCGCGCCGATCACCGCATCGCTTGGCGATGCCATTGAACTCACCGACACCACGCGCCTGAGCAAGGCCGGAATCACCCTGCTACCGGAATCTGATTTTCGGCTCACAGACCACTGGTCGCGCCTTCGGTCCAGCGCGCAGTTCCGGCCCTTGATCCGTCTGGCCTGGACGCAGAACGAACCGCCGGTCGAGAACGGTCCACGTCTGCGCCTGCGCGCGGGAAACAAGTTCACGCTCGGCGCAGTCGAAACCATGAGCGCACGCGAGGCGTACGAGATCGACGGCAGCGTTGCCTTGCATCTGAATCGCTTCCTGCATCTGGACACCCGTCTGGTCTATACCGAGGCTGGAGATTCGCCCGCTTCGTGGCTGCTGCAGCAGAGCCGACGCATGCGTAGCGATGAGCTTCATCACATTGATAGCCCCAAACTGGGCGTAATCGCGCAAGTCACCAAGTGGGTCCCCTGATCATGACCATCAACCCTGCCTTGTCTCCAGCGGCAATCATCGACTCGGGCCATCCGGGACGTCGTTCGCTTCGCGCAAAAAGCGCTTGAACCCCTCGCGCCGGATGCCTCGGTTCGCGAGCGGGCGGTATGCCTGTATTACGCCGTACGTGATAGTTTTCTGTACGACCCTTATACCGTTGATCTCACCGACGAAGGCATGCGTGCCAGCTCCGTTCT
>JBQTJH010000049.1:0-12464 GCA_052387335.1 Panacagrimonas sp.
TGCTGCTGCCGTGTACATAGCGGTTGTCTATGAACACAGCCCGGGTGCCGCCGCCGAGGGAAAGGCGTAGCGAGCCGAGAAACCCGTCCAGCGACTGCAGCGGAACATGCGACCACCAGAAGCCTGCGAACGCGAGGCTGAATTCACCGGCGAATCGCGGCACATTCCAGGCATCGGCCTGGGCGAACGCGACCGTGGTCGGCGGCAGGTTCTTGGCCATCGCCACCTCCAGCACTTCCGGGCTCAGGTCGGTGGCCAGCACGAATTCCGCCGATTGGCTCATCACCTCGGTCCAGTACGCGGTGCCGCAGGCCAGTTCCAGCACGCGCTGGCCGCGAACCTGCTCTATCAGGTGACTGCGCAGCACATTCAGATCCGCCTGACGCTCAGGTTTGCCGTAGATCTGCTCGTATTCGCCTGCGCGCTGTGCGTAGTAGTCGAGCATGGCCAGACCTAAGCCGCCTGCTTGCGCAGGGTGGCCTCCATCATCGGCACATAGGTTTCGATGGGCGCGAGCTTGAGTCCCTTGACCTTGGCGTCGTCGTCCCAGAGCCGCAAGGTGACGCCTTCATTGGCGTAGGCCATGAACTCGAACTCGTCCAGTTCCTGCGGCGACATGCGACCGCCCTGCTGTTCCAGTGAACGCTTGGAGCCTTCCGAAAGCTTGTCCCAGTACGCCTTGCGCGTCGTCACCAGATAGCGCTTGCCCGGCACGTGGCGCAGCACAGGCTCGGTCACGGCCGTGATGAAGGCGTTGCGCAGCCACAGCGAGGCGTAGATCTCGTGCTTGTCGTCGTAGTCGGTGGTGCCCACCGGCGCCTCTGGAGAAAACACGTGACCGATATCGTGCAGCAGCGCGGCGACGATCATGGCCTCGTCGGCGCCGTGCTTCTGCGCCTGCATGGCGCACTGGATACCGTGCGAGCGACGCTGATAGGCCAGCACCTGCGACGGCAGTTGGAGATCTGCCCCGGCGCGCTTGGCGGCGAGCATTTTCTCGGCCGCGTCCTGGTCGTAGTTCCAGCCGCCGTAGATGCGCACGATCTGGTCGATCACATTGCGATCACCTGGCTGCGGCATCGCCAGGTCGGCGCCCGCGGCCAGCCCCATGTCTTCGGCGGACCGACCCGACATGCCGGGTGCCGCGGTGGCGAGGGTGGGCAGGCTGATGGCTGCGGCGGCGCCGGCGATCATCACGCGGCGACGGTTGAGGGATTCGAGATCGGTCGTGGACATGCTGCACTCCGGGGTGGCGATGCCAACATCTAAAGCCCGGGCCGTGACGTGCATGTGAAGCTCGCAGGCGCTGACGCAACCACTGCGGTATTGGTCTAAGCCATCCCTCGGGTCTCGGCGCCGCCGTCGAATGAATGCAGAAAGCCCTCGGCCTGCTGCGGGTTTTGGAACTCAATCCAGGTCAGATGCGGGTGCTGAGCGGAGGCACGCAGTTCGGCGAACTGCTGCCGCTTTCTGGCCCAGTTCTGCGCGGCGTACAGCAGGATCGAATCACGGCTCAGGAATGACTTGCCGAAGCTTTCACGGTTGCCATGCCACAACTCCGTCCGCTGCCAACTGCGCTGCACCGTGCGCGTCAAGGCGCGCGCCATCACCACATGAAAGGGATAGTTGAGCCAGAACACCGTGCCGGCGCGCGGCCACAGCAGGTCGCGAACGGCGCTGTAATTGCCGTCCGCAACCCAGCGCGGCGCTGCCGCCGCCACGTCGGCCAAGTGGCGAAACGCGTCGGTCGGCTTGGGTGTCCAGTTCGGCCCCCAATACAAGGCATCGAGTTCGATCACCGGTTGCCTGAGTTGCGCCGCAAGACTGCGGGCAAATGTCGATTTGCCCGCACCACTGACGCCGACGATGAGCACCCGATCCAGCGGCAGCGAGTACGGCCAGTCTCTGTTCTGCGGAGCGGAGGGCTTCATGAGATGAATGCGGCGTGACCTGTTGGAAAGTGTCCGCGGTGCAAGTGTCGAACCGATTAATCGCGGTGCGATGCGGATGGATAAGTGCGTGATTGGTCGGGGTGAGGATGTGTTCGTGCAGCGGCCATCAACAGGTGTCGCCACGCGCGCTTCATTGCGCGCACGCACACTGCACACCCGAGTCTTGGTGATGGCCCGCGTCTGATGCCTGTGCTGCGTGTCCCGGAACACATGGATGTCCTGATCCAGCGGATCCGCGGGCGCCTGCACGCGGTGGCTCCGGCGCCGGCGATCTTGCTGGTGGCCGGCGGCAGCAGCACCGGCAAGAGCAGCTTGGTGGCGCAGGCACTCGGCAACGCCTGGCAGTGTCCGCACAGGGTGATCGCTCAGGACATGCAGCAGTGCGGAGGCTCGCAGCAGCTGGACCCGCGCTATCTGCGGGACGATCCGGCCAACTACGGTATTGCAGCCTGCGAACAGGCTCTCAAGAAGTTTCTGGACGGGCAGGCCTTTGCCTGGCCTTGCTATGACTTTGCCAGCGCCACACAGGGCCCGCCGCGTGTGGTGGCGCCGGGACCGTTGCTGATTCTGGAAGGCCTGTATGCGGCGCAGACGAGTCTGCGCGCCTTGGCCAGCTACAGCATTTATGTCGAGGCACCGGCCGTCGCGCGTCTGGTGCGCCGACTTTTTCGCAGTCGCTACGAGCGCTATCCGGATCGCCCGCTCGAATCTCGCGCGATCCAGTGCTTCCTCGGCACGGTATCTGCGGCGCATCGCGATCTCGTCGTCGCGCAACGCGCGCAGGCCGATTGCGTGGTGGAGACGCAACTGGCGTTTCGACGCCTGATCGAGCGTTACGCGCTTGCGCCGGTACAGGTCAAAGCCGGCGAGGCGCTATGGTCCGCGGCCTACGATGTAGAGACGCACCTCTGTGTCGAGGTTCTACCGGCCTGCGGACCGGCCTTGCGCCTGTGGCATGCACAGCGCTGCTATCTGGATCTGCCTATCGACGCGCCGACCGCTGCGCTATTCCAAGACTTTGATCCGCACGCGCGCTAATTCGCGCGCTGGAACTCGCGCCCGGCTCACCATCGCGTGGCTGCGCGTTGCGCATGCGGATCAGGGAGAACTCCAGGCTGGAGGCCAGCACCGCATCACGCAGCCGCCATAGCGACGGCATGACGCGCAGTTCCACGTTGCGCGCGCACAGGGCATCCAGACTATTGTCGATACGCTGCACGCACAGGGGCGTGACCGCGTGGTGCGAGACGTGGTACCCGGCGCCGCGCGCTCGGTCGTCGATGCACTCGAAGCGGTCGGTCGGGAATTCGTACAGCCACAGCGGCTGGGTACACACCCGCGCAAGCCAGGCCGATTCGATCGCCACGACGTGGCGTGCGCCGGTCAGAGACAGGAAGCGCTGGATATCGATGCAGGTGCTGTTCTCGCCGGCATAGAAGGTCACGCGCGGGCAGTCGCGTGGCAGCAGGTAGTTGTGCAACAGGGTGTCGGCGATGGCCCAGACCACCGGCGTGTGTACACCCGAATCGGATGAGGGCGGCGGTCGCGGCTCGAAGTGCTCGATATCTCCGCGATCACTGACGTGGAACAGGCGCGTGGTCACCATGCCGCAGGTCGCGAGTACAGGGCCGCTCAGATGGCCAGCCTCAAGTCGACCGGATGCGCCGCGAAGGCCGACAAGTATTGGTACTCGCACAAGCTAGCAAGCGGCATGTAGTACGGCAGAGGCTCGCTTGACAGGCGCTGATTGCACGCCGACAGCGCGTCGATCAACCAGCAGCGCTCGCGCTGGCTGGGAACGGCCTCCAGATACATCAGGGTCACATGCCCGATGAAAGGGCGTGTGCGTTGCAGGCCCAGATCCTTCAAGGCGGGATGATCGTAGGCCTGCGCGCGAACGCGCATGACCCGCGCATAGTGATCGGCGTTGTGGAAAATCCCCAGGGCGCCGATGGCGGTCCGGAACAGCGACAGGCCGATCAGCGACATCTGCACCGTATCGGATTCCGCTCGATCGCCGTGGCCACTCAATGCCGCATGCAGGCGTGAAGGGAAGGCTTGCAGCAGACCGCGCTGCGTAAGGTGCTGTTCCAGCCTATCGCCGGAGAAGGTGTTGATCACCGTCTGGTGGAAGCTGGCGCTGGGTAGCGGATAGAAGCGTCCGGGCGCGTCGGCGAGCGCCACCAGCTCATCGCGCAGCTGCTCAAGCTGATCGATGCACGCCGCATTGCGGGCATCGGCCGAGGCCATGGCCTGAAACGCGAAGCCGGGATACGGCAGCGGTGTCCACTGCGTGTGATCCCAGCGCGCAGCCTCGCCCGGACGCAACTTGCCGGCATTGAGTTCCAGCGCGGCCTGGCTGCACTGCTGGCGCTGCCGCGCGTCATGTTCTGCATGACTCAGTTCGGCCACCGCTTCAAGCACCGCCATGGTTCAGGCGGCCTGCAATTCTTGGCGAGGCGAGGCGAAGCGCGCGCGCAGATCGGTAGCCTGCGAGACGCAGTTGCCGTTGACAAAGGTGGCGAGCAGGCGCGGGACGCGTTCGTTCAGATCCACCAGCAGCAGGTCCGCCGCAAGGCCCACCTGCAGCGAGCCCAGCTGGTCGTCCTGACCCAGAATCTGCGCCGGTATCCGCGTGGTCAGTTGCACCGCCTGCGCCAGCTCCAGATAGCCGTCCCGCCACAGCTTGATGGTCGCGTGCAGCATCGAAGGGGGGTAGTAGTCGGAGCACAAGCCGTCGATCAGTCCGGCGGTCAGAGCCGCGTTCACGTCCATATTGCCGGACAGGGAACCACCGCGCAGGCTGTTGGGCGAACCGCCCAGGGTGTACATGCCCAGCGCCTTGGCCTCGCGCGCCGCCTCGACATTGACCGGGAATTCGGAGATGCGAATGCCCATGTCGTACATGCGCCGCACCTTGGCTGCCGAGCAGTCGTCATGCGACGCAATGACGATGCCGCGGCTTCGCGCCAGATCGGCCAGTTCCTGGAGCGTCTCATCAGCAATCTTGGGCAGGGCCTGGCGCCTGGCCATCAGCGCGCGCGCCTCGTCCTCGGTGCGGCCTTGCTTCATGCGGCTGGCGACGAAGCGGTCGGTCGGATACTGGCCCTGGCCCGGCGTGTGATCCATGAACGACATCAGATCAACCAGGCCCTCGTTGAGCAGGGCGCGTACCCCTTCAGGGTTCTCGGTGTCATGCGTGCCGGCGGTCTCGTAGCGCAGGTGAAAGCGCGTGCGCGTCAGCGAGGCGCGGCGACCGTAGTCCTTGGTCGCACGGATCAAGGTCTCTGAATCGCAGGGCATCTGGTGCGTGTTCTCGGACTGGTAGCCGTAGTGCAGCGAGTGATACACCGTGGTGATGCCGCAGCCGGCGAGCTTGCGATCAAATTCCAGCAGGGCCACTTCAATCGGAAAATTGGCGCCGGTGCGCGGACAGATTTCCTTCTCCAGCGAGTCGGTATGCAGGTCGATCATGCCGGGCAGCAGGTGCAGGCCGGTCGCATCCATCTCATGCGTGGACTGCGGCACGTGCAGCCTGGGTGCGATGGCGGCGATGCGGCCGCCGCGGACCCAGACATCGGCTCCGGCCATCACCTGATCCGGTAGAACCACCTGGGCGTTACGAATGACATAGTCGTTGTTCATGATGCTGATCACGGGCGTGGGTGGTGAGCATCAGTTCAGCATCGCCGCATGAAGACTCTGTGACCCGGCGCCGCGCCGGAGTCAGACCGCTTGCGGATTGGTCTAGTCGTCGCGACGGGTCGTCGCCGCGGCGCTGCGCTATCCGCCGCCCTCGAACTCCAGTTCCATGCGATCCGAGGCGATGCAGGCCTCGCCGTATTCCAGCGGCGCGCCCAGGTCGTCCACATTCCACGAGCGCGTGACGATCATCGGCACGTGACGCGGCACGTGTAGCAGCTCGGATTCCGCAACGGTGGGCAGACGTGAAGTCACCACGGTGCGCAGGCGCGTGTAGTCGGCGATGCCGCAGTGCTGCAAGGTGATGGTGATGGACTGATGCTGGTTATACAGGCGCACGAAGTTGGGCAGGCGCTCGTGGCTGAAGTAGTGGCGCGAGGTGCTGATCGGCAGGTCATTGGCGTAGCCGACTCGTTCGATCGCGATCACCGGCTTGCCCAGGCCGATGGACAGCGCACGCGCCGTGCGTTCGGTGGCACGCTGCACACGGATGGACTTGGTTTCCGTGCGTGGGCGCGCGTCCTGATCGCGCAGGCTGTCGCCGAAGCGCGTGCGCTTGCCGATCTGATACAGGATGGCGGGGCGGCGGATGTAGCTGCCGCGCCCCTGGGTGGATTCCACCAGGCGTTTCTGCTGCAGATAGACCAGGGCGCGGCGCACGGTGTGTCGATTGACCATGAAGGTCTGCGACATCTCGCGCTCGGGTGGCAGACGGTCGCCCGGCAGGTATTCCTGTGCCCGAATCTTGTCCTCGACCGAGGTGGCAATGCGGCGCCACAGAGCTTCGCTGGAGTGCGTATTCATCGTCCTTCGTGCGGTGAGAAGATCGCGTAGATCGCAGCCAAGCACACACTAGACAAGTTGCAGTCTCATTACCGAAGGTTCACATAGCCTCGGTACGGTCAGGCTCCAGGAAGCGCACCACGCGCACGTCCTTCACTGGAGATGACACCGTCTCATGAGCACCGCTACTGCTGATGATCTTTCGGGTACCGCGGCCGCCGCGGCCACCCGATCACCTAGACAAATCTGGATGTCGGCGTTGGCCAAGGCCACGCCGCAGCGTCTGCACGCGCTGTGGCAGAGCCTGGGCACCGCGCCGGAGTACCGCGTGCTGCGTGCGCCCGAGTCGGGCCTGATGATGGTGCGCGGTCGTGTCGGCGGCACCGGCAATCGTTTCAATCTGGGCGAGATGACCGTGAGCCGTTGTGTGATCCGTCTCAGCAGCGGCGAGACCGGATTCAGCTATCGCGCCGGTCGGGATCGTCGCGCGGCTGAAATCGCCGCGCTGGCGGATGCCTTGCTGCAGACGCCGGCCTGGAACGCGGTGATCTCGGAACGCATGATTTCGCCGCTGCTGTCGGAACAGCAGGGCGAGCGCGAACAAGTCGCTCGCCGCAGCGCTGCCACCAAGGTGGACTTCTTCACCATGACGCGTGACCGGGGGCAGAAATGAGCGCGCCCACCGATCTCAGTCAGCTCAAGCCCGGATTCGCCGATCCCGCGCGTGACGCGCAGCGCGCGTTTCGCTTGATCCTGGACGCGCTGTCGCGCCCGGGTCGGGTACAGGTGCTGGATCAGTTGTCCGACCCGCCGGCCGGTCTGGATGCGGCCACGGCGGTGATCGCGCTGACCCTGTTCGATTTCGAAACACCGCTGTGGCTGGACCCCGCTCTGCGCGGCGGTGCGGTGCAGACCTGGCTGCGCTTTCATTGCAGCTGCCCGCTGACCGAAGACCCCAGCGAGGCCGCATTCGCAATCGTGGTGGACCCGGTCTCGATGCCGCGGCTGGATTTGTTCAACCGCGGCGAAGACAAGTATCCGGATCGTTCCACCAGCGTGATTGTGCAGACGTCCTCGCTGGTTTCCGGCCCCAGGGTCGACATTCGCGGCCCTGGCATTCGCCATCGCGAGTCGATCTGCGCGCATCCGCTGCCGACGGATTTCTGGCAGCAGATGCACGAAAACAGCTGTGATTTTCAGCTCGGCGTCGACGTGGTGCTGACCGCAGGCACGCAGATGCTGGGCTTGCCACGCACTGTTCAATCCGTACCGGCTGCCGGCGCAGCCACCCCGCAAGTTGAAATGGAGAACGCCTAATGGCCTATGTCGCAGTCAAGGGTGGCGAACGCGCCATCGCCAATGCCCACCGTTGGTTGTCCGCCGCCCGTCGTGGCGACACCGCCGTCACGGAAGTCCAGACCGATCAGATCCGCGAGCAGCTTTCGCTGGCGGTGGATCGCGTGATGGGCGAGGGCTCCTGCTACGACCGCGATCTGGCGGCGCTGGCGATCAAGCAGGCGCGCGGTGATCTGCAGGAGGCCATCTTCATGATGCGGGCCTACCGCACGACGCTGCCGCGCTTCGGTTGCACCGAGCCGCTGGATACCACGGCGATGCTGGCGCAGCGGCGCATCTCGGCCGCGTTCAAGGACCTGCCAGGTGGCCAGGTGCTGGGGCCGACGTTCGACTACACCCATCGTCTGCTCGACTTCACCCTGATGGCCAATGGCGAGGCACCGGTGGCCGCGGTGGAGGCGCAGGCAGCCGAAGCGCAGCGCATGCCGACCATCGCCTCGGTGTTCGCCCACGAGGGCATTCTGGAAACCGAGGAGCGCGACTGCGAACAGGTCGAACCCTATGACTTGACGCGCAAGCCCATGGCCTTCCCGGCGGCGCATGATCAACGCCTGCAATCGCTGGCGCGTGGCGACGAGGGTTTTCTGCTGGGTCTGGCGTATTCCACCCAGCGCGGCTGGGGCAGCACGCATCCGCTGTGCGGCGAAATTCGCATGGGTGCGGTCGATGTGGAGTTCGTGCCGGATGAACTGGGCTTTGCCATCACCCTGGGCGAGATCACCGTGACCGAGTGCCAGATGATCTCCAACGCTCAGGCGCGCGGCGGCAAGCCGCCGCAGTACACGCGTGGCTACGGGTTGGTGTTTGGTCACAGCGAGCGCAAGGCCAAGAGCATGGCCATCGTGGATCGCGCGCTGCGCGACCGCATGCCGGGCGAGAAGCCGGAATTTGCCGCGCAGGACGAGGAGTTCGTCATGTACCACAGCGACAACGTCGAGGCCTCCGGCTTCGTGCAGCACTTGAAGCTGCCGCACTACGTGGATTTCCAGGCCAGCCTGCAGTTTGTGCGCAAGGAACGCGAAAAATTCTTTGCCGCGCGGCTGGCCGCGCTGACGCCGGCCAACCCGGAAGAAGACGCCGACGAACAGGCAGAAGAAATTGCCGACGCAATGGGCAGATCGAACGTGAACAATCCTGATATCGGTTTCAAGCCGTCCGTCGAAGCGACGGATTACAACTACGCCTATCTCGACGAGCAGACCAAGCGTGCCATTCGTCGCTGCATCCTCAAGGCGGTGGCCATTCCCGGCTACCAGGTGCCGTTCGGTTCGCGCGAGATGCCGGTGCCCTACGGTTGGGGCACCGGCGGCATCCAGCTCACCGCCAGCCTGATCGGCCCGCAGGACGTCTACAAGTGCATCGACCAGGGCGCCGACGACACCACCAACGCGGTGTCGATTCGCCAGTTCTTCGCCAAGGTCGCGGCGGTTGCCACCACCGAGAGCACCGCGCAGGCCAGCCTGATCCAGAGCCGTCACCGCATTCCCGAGGAACCGCTCAAGGAAGGTCAGATCCTGATCCTGCAGGTGCCGCAGCCCGAGCCCCTGCGCGGCTTGGAACCGCGCGAAGCGGAGACGCGTGCGATTCACGCCTACGAGGAATACGGCGTCCAGTACGTGCGCCTGTACGACAACATTGCGCGCTTCGGTCGCATCGCCGCCACCGCCAGCTATCCGGTGATGATCGAGGAACGCTATCTGATGTCACCTACACCGATCCCGAAATTCGACAACCCCAAGATGCACATGAATCCCGCGCTGATGCTGTTCGGTGCCGGACGCGAGAAGCGCATCTACGCGGTGCCGCCGTATTCGCGCGTGCGCAGCCTGTCCTTCGATGATCACCCCTTCGAGGTGCAGAGCTGGAACGAGGTCTGCGGCCTGTGCGGCGCGCAGGACAGCTACATGGACGAAGTGGTGCTGGATGATCAGGGCAAGCGCATGTTCGTGTGCTCCGACAGCCACTACTGCCTGGAGCGGCGCGAGCGCGGTCTGACCGGGCCCATGGCTGGTGACGACACCGCGCAGTCGCTGGTGGAGGCCAACCAGTGAATGCCGTGATCAAACCGCAGGAACGACTGGCGATGTCACCGCTGTTGCGCGTACGCGGCCTGAGCAAGCACTTCGGTCATGTGCAGGCCTGTCGCGGCGTGTCGTTCGAGATCTATCCGGGCGAGGTGTTGGGAGTGGTGGGCGAGTCCGGTTCGGGCAAGACCACCGTGCTCAATTGCGTCTCCGGGCGCATGGCGCCGAGCCAGGGCGTGATCGAGTTCGACACGCGCCGCCATGGTCTGGCCAATATCTTTGCGCTGCCCGAGCCCGAGCGCCGCCGCCTGCAACGCGAAGAACTGGGCTTCGTCCATCAGAATCCGCGTGACGGCCTGCGTATGCGCGTTTCGGCCGGCGCCAATGTGGCCGAGCCGCTGATGAATCTGGGCCAACGCCACTACGGCAACATGCGCGAAGAAAGCATGAACTGGCTGCGCCGGGTAGAGCTGGATCTGGAGCGGATTGACGACAACCCGCGCAATTTTTCCGGCGGTATGCAGCAGCGCATCCAGATTGCACGGAACCTGATTCATCAGCCGCGCCTGGTGTTCATGGATGAACCCACCGGCGGGCTCGACGTGTCGGTGCAGGCGCGTCTGCTGGATCTGCTGCGCGACCTGGTGCGGCGCTTGGGGCTGTCGGCCATCGTCGTCACGCATGATCTGGCGGTGGCGCGTCTGCTGGCCGACCGGCTGATGGTGATGAAGGACGGCCAGGTGGTGGAGACCGGCCTGACCGATCAGGTACTCGACGATCCGCAGCATGCCTACACGCAGTTGCTGGTGTCGGCGGTGCTGCAGATCTAGCGATGAGCGGATCGCCGCGCGACATGCTCAAGACCCATACCGGCGCCTGTCATTGCGGACGCGTCCGCTTCGAGGTGGACGCCGACCTGGATCATGTGCGGGTCTGCGACTGCAGCATATGTCGTCGGCGCGGCGCCCTGATCCACCGTGTGCCGGAGGCGCAGCTGCGGCTGCTGACGCCGCTGTCCGAGCTGTCGGTTTATCGCTGGCATACGCAGACCGCGCGTGACTATTTCTGCGCCGTCTGCGGAATCCTGCCGTTCCGGCGTCCGCGCACCGCGCCCGAGGTCTGGGGTGTGAACGTGCGCTGCCTTGACGGCGTGGAGCTGTCCCTGCTGCCCATCCTCAGCGTCCACGGCAGTCAGCTCGACTGAGCTGATCGCCGCTTCCAAGCGTTTCAACCCACAGGAATCCGCGCGTGAATCCACAATCTCAGGCCCTCATCACCGTCAGCGGGCTGCACAAGACCTTCGAACTGTTCCGCAACGGCGGCAAGACCTGCATTCCGGTGTTCACCGCGCTGGATCTGTCGGTGCAGGCCGGGGAATGCGTGGTGCTGGCGGGCCGATCCGGCATCGGAAAGTCCACCCTGATCCGTTCCATCTACGGCAACTACCTGCCGTCCGGGGGCTCGGTGAAAGTGCTGCATGACGGACGCTATGTCGACATCTTCAGCGCGCTGCCGCGCGAAGTGCTGGACGTGCGCCGTCGTACCCTGGGCTATGTCAGTCAGTTCCTGCGCGTGATCCCGCGCGTCAACACCCTGGACCTGGTGATGGAGCCGCTGCTCGAGATTGGCGTGGACCGCAAGAGCGCGGCGCGTCGTGCGGCGGAACTCCTGACCCAGCTGCGCCTGCCGGAAGCGCACTGGAATCTGCCGCCAGCCACCTTCTCCGGCGGCGAGCAGCAGCGCGTGAACATTGCGCGCAGCTTCATCCGCGAGAACCCGGTGCTGCTGCTGGACGAGCCCACCGCCTCGCTGGACGCGGGCAATCGCGAGATCGTGGTGAGTCTGATCAAGGCCGCGCTCGCACGGGGCACCGCCATGATCGGCATCTTTCACGACGCCGACGTACGTGACTCGGTCGCCACGCGTCTGTTCCATGTCGAGGAGTTTGCTGCCGCGGCCTGAGAGCGGTATCTGCGGAGAGTCTGCGCATGAGTCTGAATCTGCATTCGGTGAGCGGCGATTCCAGGCCGATGATGCCGACCCTGTCGGCCGTGGGTCCGCCGTCCGACGTGCCGCGCTACGCCATTCGCTACGCGCCGGCGCCGGACTCCGCGCTGGCGCTGCGCGCACGCGCCTGGTTTGACGCCGAGTCGTGGTCAGGCCCGGCCTGGGATCAGGGCGTCATCCCGGTGCTCAGCGAGGGCGAACGTCTGCGTCTCACCGCGGTCATCGCCAGCGCCGGCCTGAGCTGCAATCTGGCCGATCCCTTCGAGCTGCACGATCCGGCGGCGGAGACCAGCCTGCTGCTGGCGGCGTCGCGCCTGGCGCGCACCCTGAAGCCGTTCGAGCTGCAGCTACAGGTCTGTGATCATCAGCGCATGATCGGCCTTGGCCTGGGTAAATCCAGCGAGCAGATCAATGAGCTGAAGTCGGCCTGCGTGCGTGGCTTGTCGCGCTTCGCGGCGTCCAGACGCGGCTTTCCACCACGGATCTGTCGTACGCAGTGGCATGTCGCCACGCCGGGTCGCGCGGTCGGCGTCATCACCCGCAGCCCGTTCCTGATGCCGCTGACGGTGTGTGTTCCCAACAGCGCGCTGCGCGCGCGCGTGCGCCAGCACTTGCACCTCTTGTTTAGCGATGTGTTGAC
>JBQTJH010000050.1:0-3626 GCA_052387335.1 Panacagrimonas sp.
TGGAATCGCGTGGGCGTATCTCCGGCGTGCTGCGGAGCGCGGTGAAATCCCTCTGCGAATCGCGCCAGAAATCCCAGTGCCAGAGCTGCGGCTTGAAGCCGTCGCAGCTGTTCTGGCATTGCCCGAGCTGCAAGCAGTGGGGCATGGTCTACCCCATGGATGATCGGCTGGAAGTGCGCAGCAGTCCCTTGCCTTGAACCGGACGTGATGGGGAGGCCAGTTGGAAAAGGAGCTGATCTCCATCGCCGATCCCATGTGCTCCTGGTGCTGGGGATTTTCGCCGGTTATCGAGCGAGTGGCGGACCTGATCCGCACGCGCGCCAAGCTGCGCGTCGTGCCTGGCGGACTGCGTACCGACACGCGCTTGCCGCTGTCGGAACACGAGGTCGGCATCATCATGGATGAGTGGCGCAAGATTGCCGCGCAGACCGGGCAGCCGTTTGACTTCGATCAGCCGCTGACGACCGATTACGTCTACAACACCGGTCCGGCATGTCGTGCCGTGGCGCTGATCACGCGCGAGCGTCCCGCCTGCGGGCTGGATTACTTGCGCAGCCTGCAGCAGGCCTTTTACGTCGGACGGCGGGATCTGAAAGACCCCGAGGTGCTGGCGGATTACGCGCAGAGCTTCGGAGTTCGGCGTGACGCTTTTCACGAGCAGTTTGCGCGGTCCTCTGTAGACGATGCGCTGGATCAGGATCTGCACTTCGTTCAGCAGTGCGGTGTCCAGGGATTTCCTGCGGTGCTGTTGCGCACGGGTCCGCGTATCCAGAAGCTCACCATCGGTTATCAGCCCTATGAGGTTCTGGCGCCTCACCTGCAGCGCTGGCTGGAAGCCCTCGAGTAGACGCGGCAGGCGCGCTCCAGACGCGTAATCCTGCGGTCAATTAGAGGGTTCAACCTACCCCTCGGGTAGCTTGCGCGTGACTCTGAACAGTGTTTTTCTCTGTGCCCCGGCGAGCGACGCATGCGGTGAACGCTCACCTGGCCATCAGGCCATGTGCCAACGCCGAGCAAGCCCACGACGAAACCCGGTACGACCGGCAACAGGAGAAGAGCGATGGACGGAGATCGAGGATTGACGGCGTTGTTGCCGTCGGTGAAGGAATTTGTGGGACAGCCGCGCAAGGTACTGATTGACGGCAAGTGGGTGTCGGCCAAGAACGGCAAGACTTTTGAGGTGTACAACCCGGCCACGGGTGCCGTGATCGGCTCTGCTGCTGCCTGCGAAAAGGCCGATGTCGATGCCGCTGTCGCGGCCGCCCGCAAAGCCTTTGACCAGGGTCCCTGGACCCAGATGCGCCCGTCCGAGCGCAGCCGCATTGTCTGGAAGATCGGCGATCTGATTCTCAAGTACACCGAAGAACTCGCCCAGTTGGAGGCCCTGGACAACGGCAAACCCATCGCCGTCGCCCGCGGCGCGGATGTGGTGCTCGCCGCCGACATCTTCCACTACATGGCCGGCTGGGCCACCAAGATCGAAGGCAGCGTTCTGGACCTGTCCGTCCACTACACCCCCGGCGTCGAATACCAGGCCTTCACCCGCAAGGAACCCATCGGCGTGGTCGCCCAGATCATCCCCTGGAACTTCCCCCTGCTCATGGCCGCCTGGAAGCTTGCCCCCGTGCTCGCCTCTGGCTGCACTGTCGTCATGAAGCTGGCCGAAGAAACCCCCATGTCCGGCTTGTTCCTCGCCCAGATCATTCAAGAGGCCGGCGTGCCCGACGGCGTCGTCAACATCCTCACCGGATTTGGTGAAACCTGCGGCGCCCCCTTGGCCGCCCACCCCAACGTCGACAAGGTCGCCTTCACCGGCTCCACCGAAGTCGGCAAGCTCATCGTCAAGGCCGCCTCCAACGACCTCAAGAAAGTCACCCTCGAACTGGGCGGCAAGAGCCCCAACATCATCTGCGATGACGCCGACCTGGATGTCGCCATCGCCGGTGCCGCCATGGGTATCTTCTTCAACCACGGCCAGGCCTGCTGTGCCGGTTCGCGTCTCTTCGTGCAGGAAAAGATCTTCGACAAGGTCGTGCAGGGCATTGCCGACATCGGCAAGAAGATCAAGCTTGGCCCCGGCCTGGACCCCACCACGGAAATGGGCCCCATGGTCAGCCAGACCCAGTACGAGCGCGTCTCCGGCTTCCTCACCTCCGGACACGAACAAGGCGCCAAGGCCCTGTGCGGCGGCAAGGCTGTCAGTGGCAGTGGCTACTTCATCGAACCCACCGTCCTGGTCAACACGCACGATCAGATGAAGGTGGTGCAGGAAGAAATCTTCGGCCCCGTTCTGACCGCCATGCCGTTCAAGGACATCGACCAGGCCCTGATCGATCGGGCCAACGACAGCCTGTACGGCCTGGCCGCTGGCATCTTCACCACCAACATCGGCAAGGCCCACAAGATTGCCAACCGACTGAAGGCCGGCACCGTCTGGGTCAACTGCTACAACATCTTCGACGCCTCCATGCCCTTCGGTGGCTACAAGCAATCCGGCTGGGGCCGCGAGATGGGCCATGAAGTGCTGAAGAACTACCTGGAGACCAAGAGCGTGTGTGTGTCGCTCGGCGCGGGGATCTAGCCGCAGCTCTGCAAGACCTCAGCGGGCCACCTCAGGGTGGCCCGTTTTTTTTGGCTCGTACTTTTACGGCATGACATGAATAACCAGTAAAGACGTCACGGTTCTGCCACGGCCTGTGACGTAAAAAGCGTCTCTAGCAACAGGTCGGCGGCAGAGAGATGCGGGTCGTGCCAGAGCAGAGTGTCGATGTCTCGCGCCGCGAATTCTTGCGTGGCGTTTTTTTGGGAGCGGCGAGTTTTTCGTTGCCGCTTTCCCTAGCGGCGTACAGCCAGGGACGCACGGAATTTTCCATCGCTTCAGGTCCGCTGGCCTCCGTCGGTGCGCTGGTGGACACCGGTGTGGACGGCATCCAGGCACCTGAAGGTTTCGGTCTGCGGGCGGTGGCGCGCAATCTATTCAATCCGGTGAGCGGGTTTTTCGATCCCTTGGACGCCACTGGTTACGCTTGGCACAAGGCCCCTGACGGCGGCGGCTGCTTCGCTGCGCCCGACGGCGGTTGGGTGTACGTGTCGAACTGCGAATCCAAGTCCGTGGGCGGTGCCGGGGCGCTACGCTTCGCTGCCGACGGCCGCATTGTTGATGCATACCGCATCCTCGATCACACGCGCCGCAATTGTGCTGGCGGTGTGACGCCCTGGCAGACCTGGTTGTCCTGCGAGGAGGTGGAGGACGGACAGGTCTACGAATGCGATCCCTTCGGCAACACCGGCAGCGCGCGCGTGTTGCCGGCACTGGGCCGTTTCAATCACGAGGCGGCGGCGGTGGACCTGTCGACGCGCACCATTTTCATGACCGAGGACGCTGACGACGGTCGCTTCTATCGATTCGTGGCCGACGCTGAGGATGTGTCCTGCGATGGCCGGCGTCTTCATTGCCGGCGCGGCCGGTTGCAGGTGCTGAACGTCGCGGGTTTCGAGGACGGTGCCTACGCGCAGCAGGCTGAAGCGATGCGCGGTACGCGCCGCGCGCGCTGGACCGATGTGGTCGATCCCGATCAGGCCCAGTTTGCCGTCCGCGCCCGGTTGCAGTCCGCAAGATCGCCGAC
>JBQTJH010000051.1:0-7814 GCA_052387335.1 Panacagrimonas sp.
CGAGGACATGCCGGTGATTGCCGTGGCGCCCAATAACGCGCTGCTGGAAAAGCTCAAATCCAATCTCCAGGAAGTGCGTGCGCGTGGCGGCAAGCTGTACGTGTTCGCCGATCCCGATACCGGCTTCGTGTCCGAGCCGGGGACCGAGGTGATGCTGATGCCCGAGCACATCGAGGCGGTGCAGGCGCCGCTGGTCTACACCATTCCGCTGCAGCTGCTGGCGTATCACGTCGCCGTGCTGCGCGGCACGGACGTCGATCAGCCGCGCAACCTGGCCAAGAGCGTGACCGTCGAGTAGGGCGCATGAACGTCATCGCGAAAATTCACTTCGTCGCTTGGGGCCTGTGTGCAGTGGCCTTGACGGTGTCCGCAGAAACTCCGTCCACGCAGGCCATCGCGACGCCGGTCGGTACGCAGACAACGAACGTCTCACCAGCCGATGCGCTGAGCCTATCGCCGGCGCTCAATGCGCTCATTGCATCGATCTCCGAAGACCTGCAGATTGAAAAATCCCTGCGCTTCTATGCCCAGTCCAAGCTGCAGGCGCTGAGCGTGAGCCCATGGAATCAACAGGCGGTGAAGGCAGCGCTGGATCAGGTGTTCGTGGCCAAGGGCTGCGTGTCGCGCGACGTCGACGATTTTCTATATCAGCAGGCGCTGATGACCAAGATCGATGCCGCCATTGTCGGACCTGAGCAACGCGAGACCTGGCGCCGCGTGCAGGAAGCGGATCGCCACAACGTGCGTGCCGGCAAGACCAATTCCAAGCTGGCCTGCCCGGTGCCGCCGAACCCAGACGATGTGGCCAGTCATGTGGTGGAGGTGGCGGAATTCGCCGAGGACGGCACGCCGGTGCTGGTCAAGGTCCGCTTCACCCGGCCGCGTTCGGTGGCGCTGTCGGAGAACGACACCTCGCTGCTCGGTACCGATCAGGATCACAACGGCCTGCGCGATGACGTGCAGGCCTATATCGGGACCATTTCGCAGGACGTGCGCATCATCAAGGCGCTGCAGTTTTACGCCATCAAGGAGACCGCCATCATGCTGACCGATCCGGCCCAGCGCGGCGCTTTGCAGGCGGCGTGGATGCAGCAGCAGGCCGCCTGGGCCTGCAATCACCGTGACATCCGTTCGCAGAAGCTGCGCAACAAGCTGTCGCGTCGCGTATCAGCGCACATCGTCAACACCGAGCAGCGTGCCGCGGCCATGTACCGCGCGAAGATCGCGGTGTCCAAACTCGATCCCGATCCGGAGGCGACGCGCAGAATTCTGTGCCCGCTGCCGGAAGTGGCGATGCGTTAGGGTTTGTTAACGATCAAATTCGTTAACTACTCGTAATTCGATTACGCGGCGCCTCCGAACATGCCTTCTGCCAGGCTGGATCGTGCCGGCCTGTTCGGCTTGTGCGCAGCCGCGTTCCTGAGCATGGCGGCGATGCGCGCCTGCGACCCGCTGTTGCCGGCCTTTGCCGAAAGTTTCGGCGTCAGCATGGGCGAGGCGGCGCAGACCATCTCGGGCTTCGCGATCGCGTACGGCCTGCTGCAACTCGCCTTTGGACCGCTGGCGGATCGCTACGGCAAGTTTCGAGTGGTGGCCTGTGCCGTGACCGCCTGCGCGCTGGGCAATCTGCTGGCGCTGATCGCCGCCGATCTGCAAATGCTGGTGTGGGCGCGCGTGCTCTCCGGCGCCACGGCGGGCGCCATCGTGCCGCTGTCGTTGGCCTGGGTTGGCGACGCCGTGAACTACGAACGTCGCCAGGAGGTGCTGGCGCAGTTGATGGGTGCGACCTTGCTCGGTACCGCGTTCGGGCAGTGGATCTCGGGCGTGCTGGCCGACACCGTGGGCTGGCGCGTGGTGTTTGGCTTGCTGGCCTTCCTGTTCGTGCTGTTGGGGACGTGTCTGCTGTGGATGGCGCGTTCCCGGCCGCCGCCGGTGGCAGACGCGCAGGCGCCGAATTTTGTGCGTAGCCTGGTCAATGTGCTGCGCGAACCCTGGGCGCGCCGCATTCTGATTGTGGTTGCCATCGAGGGCGCGTTTGCGTTCAGCGCCATGGTGTTCATGCCGGCGTTTCTGCACGCGGACTTCGGACTGTCGCTGCAGCATGCGGCGCTGATCACGGCGCTGTTTGCGATCAGTGGCCTGGCCTATGCATTTAGCGCGCGGCGACTGCTGGCGCGTCTGGGCGAGCGTGGGCTGGTGCTGTGGGGTTCGGGTCTGCTCGGCGGCTCGTTCGTGGTGCTGGCGCTGCTCGACGACTGGCGCCTGGCGATCCCGATCTGTCTGCTCGCCGGTCTGGGCTTCACCATGTTGCACAGCACCTTGCAGACGCATGCGACGCAGATGGCGCCAGCCACGCGCGGCACGGCGGTGTCGTTGTTCGGCGCCTGCCTGTTCTTCGGCCAGTCTCTGGGCGTGCTGCTGGCCGCGCTGCTGGTGGATGAGATCGGCTTTCGCGCGGTGTTCCTGCTATCGGCGGTGGCGTTGTTGCTGCTGGGCGCGGAGTTTGCGCGGGCGCTGGCGCGTCGCACACCGGTTTAACTGCGACACTCCCACTTCTGGCCACTGAACCTGTCCGCGTCTGACTCATGAAAATCCCTTCCGGCCTGCTGCCGCTGATTGAAGACGGCATCGTTGATGAAGTGGTGCGTCCGCTCAAAAGCGGCAAGGAGGCCTCGGTCTATCTGGTGGCCTGCGCGCAGACGCTGTGCTGCGCCAAGGTCTACAAGGACGCCAATCAGCGCGGATTCCACAAGCTTGCGCAGTACCAGGAAGGTCGCAAGGCGCGCGGTAGCCGCGACGAGCGCGCCATGGGCAAGCGCAGCCGTCACGGCCGCAAGCAGCAGGAAGAAGAGTGGAAGAATGCGGAGGTCGATGCTCTGTACGTTCTGGCCAATGCTGGCGTGCGCGTGCCGCAGCCACGAGGCTACTTCAGCGGCGTGCTGCTGATGGAGATGATCGCCGACGAACACGGCGATCCGGCGCCGCGACTCAACGAGGTATCGCTGGAAGCCGACACCGCGCGCACGCATCACGCCTTCGTCATCCGCCAGATCGTGCTGATGCTTTGCGCCGGTCTGATTCACGGTGATCTGTCCGAGTACAACGTGCTGCTCGATCCGGGTGGTCCGGTCATCATCGACCTGCCGCAGGCGGTGAACGCGTCGGTGAACAACAACGCCTACGCCATGCTGGAACGCGATGTGAACAACATGCGGACCTACTTCGGCCAGTTCGCGCCGGAGCTGCTGCAGACCCAGTACGCACGCGAAATCTGGGTGCTGTACCAGAACGCCGAACTGCATCGCGACAGCGTGCTGACCGGTACGTTCGTAGACACCAGCGCCGCGGCGGATGTAGACGACGTGATGCTGCAGATCGACGAGGCGCGACGCGAAGCCGAACGTCGCCAGCGCGGCCGAGAAGAGGCGGCAGCGCAGGAAGACTGAAGCTCGATGATCTAGCGCAGCCGCACGCCGCGCTCGGCCAGCACTGCGTTCAGATCCACCCGTGCGCCCAGCGCGCGCATCAGCCAGTAATGACCGCTCAGGGCGCGCAGCACGAAAACCAGATCGGTCACCGGCTTGAAGCGAAACGTGAGGCCGACATGCGAGCGGGCGCAGGCGCGCAGGCGTTCAATGAATTGCGGTTCGGAAAAATCAAAGCCCGCCGGATCAGCCAGAGGCTGCAGCAGCAGACGATCCAGATCGCGGTACAGCGGGTGCAGCGTCGCCAGTGAGACGCCGTCGGCCAAACCGCCCAAGCCATCCAGCAGGCGATGCACCTGCGCCCAATCCCTCACCGCGCTGGCCGCTAGCATCTGGCGCACTACCGAGATCACCTGCGGCGGCACTTGCTTGATGCAGCCGAAGTCGTAGACCACGACCTCGCCGGTATCGCGAAACGCAAAATTACCGGGATGCGGATCGGCGTGCACGGCACCGGCCTCAAACAGCTGATAGCTCATCCAGCGCGACAGATTCAGCGCCAGGTGGTCACGCAGCGGCTGCGGCCAGCCGCGTGCGGTTTCCAGATCGGCGCCGCGCTCCTCGCTCATCGCCAGGATGCCGGGTGTGCACAGCTCGGCATAGGGCTGCGGGTAGATCATTTCCGGTATGGCCGCATGCGCGTGCAGCAGTTGCAGGTGCGACAGCTCGGTGGCGTAGTCGGTCTCATCGCGAAAGCGCTGGCGCACCTCGTCCATCAGGCGGTCCATCGCTGGGCCATCGAGCGGCAGCAGCTTGGACGCGCCAATGAGGCGCCGCAGTTGACGCAGGTCGGCGTCCACCGCCTCGCCCACGCCGGGATAGCGAATCTTGATGACGATGCGCGTGCCGTCCTTGAGTCGTGCGCGATGCACCTGGCCGATGCTGGCAGCGGCCAGAGCCTGCGGTTCGATGTGATCGACTTGCGCGCGCTGCGCCGCGCTCCAGCCGCGCATCAGCATGGGCTCGATCTGGTCGAACGCGAGCGGTTCGACCGCGTTCTGCAAACGCCTGAGCTGTTCTGCCAGTTGCGGTGGCAGCACGTCGGCGTACTGAGACGCGAGCTGGCCCAGTTTCATCGCCGCGCCGCGCAGCTCGCTCAGCGTCTGCGTCCAGTCCTTACCCACCGTGGTCCAGTAATCCATCTTGCGCTGCACCCGATCCCCGCCGGGTAGCTGCTGGATCAGCGAGCGGCCGAGCGTGCGCGCGCCAACACCAAGCAGGCGCGCGGTACGACGGGCAGGGGAGTCTTCGATGGAGGCCATGGTGAGGATCAGCACGATAACGCCGCGGGCGCGGGTCGGGTGGGTTTGTCCCAGATCAGCTCTCTTGAGCCGCCCGCGGGTGGAGGTAGCAGCGCCAGGCGATTAGCATGCGCAGCCGGGCCCGGATCGGGCTTTACGAATACAGGAGGAACTCGTGCCCGTGTCATGCCGTCCGCTTCTCGTCGCCCTCAGCTTGATGGTGTTCTCGGTCAGCGCCTTCGCGCAGGGCTCGCTGATACCGCCGGGCGCTGGATCGCGCGAGCCTGGCGGCGGCGATCCCAGAAGTCGTCGTCCCGATCCGCCCGACTACCGCAAGTACGAGCTGGGCAAGGAGGCCTATGCGGTCAAGCTCGGCTGCGAGACCTGTCCGCTGGGTGACAAGCCGCTGGACGAGGCCACCGCGCGCCGATTTTTGAATGACCCCACCTTAGGCATCACGGCCAGTCTGTCCGACGACGAACAAGAAGCCGTCACCTTGTTTCTCAAGCAGCGCTTCGGATTGCTGTTCTAGGAATCACCCGTCTTGCGCCGCTGTACCGCACTGCGCACTGTGCGGACCCCGCATCCGCTTAGGAATTCACTGCACATGTCCAATGCCATCCGCGTTCGTAACCCCGCTACCTTGGCGAGTCTGACGCCTGCCGTGGTCGAGCCACGTCAGCCCGGACCTGGCGAAGTGCTGGTGCGCATGCGGGCCAGTTCGCTCAACTTCCACGATTACGTCGTGGTCACCGGCAAGCTACCTACCGCGGATGGCCGCATCCCGATGTCAGACGGCGCAGGCGATGTGCTGGCGGTGGGCGCGGGTGTGAGTGGGTTCAAGGTCGGTGACCGGGTGCTGTCGACCTTCTTCACGGACTGGGCCGACGGCGAACCCGAGTTGAACGGCTTTACCAGCGTGCCGGGCGACGGCTGTGACGGCTACGCCTGCGAGTTTGCGACCGTGCCGGCCGTTGCGCTGACGCATTTCCCCAAGGCCTACAGCTACGAGGAGGCGGCGACCTTGACCTGCGCCGGCGTCACCGCCTGGCGCGCGCTGATGGTCAACGGCCGCGTGAAGTCGGGCGAGGTGGTGCTGGTGCAGGGCACCGGCGGCGTTTCCATCTTCGCGCTGCAGCTGGCCAAGCTCGCCGGCGCCACCGTCATCGCCACGTCCTCGTCGGACGAGAAGCTGGAGCGCCTGCGCGCGCTCGGCGCCGATCACCTGATCAACTACAAGAAGACGCCGGCGTGGGGTGTAGAGGCCGCGCGCCTGAGCGGTCGCGGCGGTGTGCACCACGTGGTGGAGATTGGTGGTGCGGGCACCCTGCCGCAGTCGATTGATGCGGTGGGTCCATGCGGGCATATCTCGCTGATCGGCATCCTCGCCGGCCGCGAGGGCGTGATTCCCACCGCGCGGCTAATGATCAAGCAGGCGCGCATCGACGGCATCACCGTTGGCAGCCGCCGCCATCAACTGGACCTGGTGCGGGCTTGCGAGGCCAACGGCCTGAAGCCGGTGATCGACAAGAGCTTCCCGCTGATGCAGCTCGCCGATGCCTTCCGCTACCAGGAGTCCGGCGCGCACTTCGGTAAGATCTGCGTCACGATTCCATAAGCGCTGGATGTCTGCGGCGCGCTCCGGCTCCTCGCAGACTTCCTTGATCGGACGCCAGTCGGCACGGCTGTAGTACTCAATGCAGGCGCGGCCGTCGTGGGTCACCGGGCGTGAATCCACATTGCAGGCATAGCCGGCCTCGATCACGGAGACATAGCCATCGTGATTGAGGTCGGCCTCATGCATCTCTACCGGTGTGCCGGCGCACAGCGCGAAGAACAGCAGCGGCGAGCGCGGCGCCCAGGCCACCAGGCCCAGGACCGTAAGGCCGGTGAGCCAGCGCAAGACGGTCCAGTCGGTCCGTCGCTTTGTCTCTGACGGAGGTGTCATCGTGTCGTCCTTGGTGACGCCGGTGTCACGAATCCCGGGTACATCGCGCCGGCTCAGCACACTAGGGCGAGCCATTCAGATGTTGCGCCGGAGCGTCGCTACAGCAGTCTCCAGCGCCGTCACCAGGGTGCGCACGCCAGTTCCATCGCCCTTCCGCTGGCGGACTTTGGCGTGACTGCGCCGCTGCTGTCCACCAGTTTGACCACACTGCCGTCCGGCAGGTGCGTCTGGTTGTGGGTGGTGATGTAGCTGCGGCCGTCACAGTCGTAGCGCACCACGCTGCTGCCGCGAGTCACTTCCTGGGCGCAGTAAACACAGCCTGATTCGCCGCTCGGCGGCAACTTGCCATAAGTGGCAATGCCGCCGAGGGTAAGCTTGCTGCGCCAATTTAGTGTGATACCCGTTGCGGCAATTCACGACGCCCCATATACTTGCCTTCTGTCTGGTGCGGGGTGGAGCAGTCTGGCAGCTCGTCGGGCTCATAACCCGAAGGTCGTAGGTTCGAATCCTGCCCCCGCTACCAAATTTTTTTGTTGGAGCCAGGCCCCGCGTGGGCCTTTTTTATTGCTTTTTTATCGACTTTTCATGGAGTTGCGGTGCTGCAAGAACGCCTGAATGCGCTGATTGAGCCCCTGGTCGAATCACTCGGCTATGAGCTTGTTTTGCTCGAATTCAGTCCTCAAGGCAGCTCAGCATTGCTCCGGCTTTACGTCGATACGGCAGACGGTGTGACCCTAGGTGACTGTGAGTCGGTGAGTCGGGAGGTGGCGGCGCTGCTGGATGTGGAGGATCCCATCCGGACGCCGTACAAGCTTGAAGTGTCATCTCCCGGGCTTGATCGGCCTTTGACCAAGTCGAGCCACTTTGAGCGTTTTGCCGGATGCAAGGCGAGGGTCGAACTGGAAGTTCCTCTAAACGGCCAGCGGCGATTTGTAGGCGTGATTCGTGAAACAACTCCTGATTCCGTCCGGCTTGCCGGTGATCGGGGTGACGTAGAACTGGCGTTCGCAGCAATCGCACGGGCGCGCTTGGTTCCCGATTATTCAGTCAAGACGGCCGAGGGTGAGGCGTGAACAAGAACATTCGTTTGATGGCCGATGTAGTTTCGAACTAAAAAGGCGTGGACAAGGACACGATCTT
>JBQTJH010000052.1:0-14730 GCA_052387335.1 Panacagrimonas sp.
TCATTGGCGCGGATTCCGAACAGTTGGGCATCCTGAGCCGCGACGAAGCGTTGGCATTGGCACAGGAAGCCGGCATGGATCTGGTCGAGATCCAGCCCAACGGCGACCCGCCCGTCTGCCGCATCATGGATTACGGCAAGTACCTGTACCAGAAGGACAAGGCACAGCACGCCGCCAAGCGCAAGCAGAAGCAGATCGAGGTCAAGGAAGTAAAGTTCCGGCCTACGACTGAAGAAGCGGACTACCAGACCAAGCTGCGCAACATGACGCGCTTTCTGGAAGAGGGCGACAAGGTCAAGGTCACCATTCGCTACCGCGGTCGCGAAATGGCGCATCAGGAACTGGGCATGCGCGTGATGGATCGCGTGAAGGCCGACCTCGTCGAACTGGCGGTGGTCGAGCAGCATCCCAAGATGGAAGGGCGCCAGGCGGTGATGGTGCTCGGTGCCAAGAAGCACTGAATTTTTGCCACGGAGGACACGGAGCTACACGGATAAAGCGTTAAACGATGTTGCGGTTCTCCGTGTGACTCCGTGTCCTCCGTGGCGAATGGTTTTCGCGGTACCCAAGTCTTGCGGCTTCAGCCGCAAGCCCGATCAGCGCCCCGGGCAGGGGTTGTGAAGTCGGCCCTATGCAGACCCGGAACAACCGGGAAGGAGTTGTCATGCCCAAGTTGAAAACCATCAAGAGCGCTGCCAAGCGCTTCAAGAAGACCGCGAAAGGCGGTTACAAGCGTGGTCACGCCTTCAAGCGCCACATCCTGACCAAGATGGGTGGCAAGACCATCCGCCAGTTGCGCGGGGTGACGCAGGTCAACGACTCCGACGTGAAGGAAGTCAACAAAATGTTGCCCTACGCCTAAGGAGAATCTGACATGGCACGAGTCAAGAGAGGCGTTACCGCCCGCGCACGTCACAAGAAGCTGCTGGCCAAGGCCAAGGGCTACCAGGGCGCAAAATCGCGCGTATACCGCGCCGCCAAGCAGCAGGTCATCAAGTCCGGTCAGTACGCCTACCGTGACCGCCGGGTGAAGAAGCGCGAGTTCCGTGCGCTGTGGATCCAGCGCATCAACGCGGCGACCAACGAGCTGGGCCTGTCGTACAGCCGCTTCATCGACGGCATGAACAAGGCCGGCGTGGTGCTCGACCGCAAGGTGCTGTCCGACATCGCCATCCACGACAAGCCGGCGTTTGCCGCGCTCGTGGCGCAGGCCAAAGCAGCCCTGGGTTAAGTCCTCGCATTCCGTCGCGATCGCGACGGATGTAGCGTCACGAAGGGAAGCTGCGCCCTGCGCCGCTTCCCTTTTTGTTTTTGGGGTGAGAACAACCGATGAGTGAATCACTCGAAGCGATCCAGCTCGCCGCGCTTGGCGAGATCGCGTCCGTTGCGGACAGTCGCGAGCTGGAACAGATCCGCGTCAATTATCTCGGCAAAAAAGGCCGCATCACCGAACTGCTCAAGCAGCTCGGCGGCATGGCGCCGGAAGAGCGCAAGGCCTTTGGTGATCGTGTGAACCGCGCAAAGGATGCGCTGACGCAAGCCATCGCGCGGCGCGGTGAACAGCTGGCGCGGGCCGAGCTTGCGGCCAAGCTGGCCGGTGAAACGCTGGACGTGACCCTGCCCGGACGTGGTGAAACCGCCGGCGGCCTGCACCCGCTGACACGCACCTTGCAGCGCATCGAGCGGCTGTTCAACGAGCTGGGCTTCGAGACCATGGACGGTCCGGAGATCGAGGACGACTTCCATAATTTCGGCGCGCTCAATATTCCGGAGCTGCATCCGGCGCGCGCGATGCAGGACACGTTCTATGTCGATAACGGCGCGCGCGTGCTGCGTACCCACACCAGTCCGGTGCAGATCCGCACGATGCAGGCGGTGGTCGCTTCCGGGCGCAAGCCGCCGATCCGCATCATCTGCCCGGGGCGGGTGTATCGCGTGGACTCGGATCGCACGCACAGCCCGATGTTCCACCAGGTCGAAGGCCTGTACGTGGCCGAGGACGTGCACTTCTCCGATCTGAAGTACGACCTGCAGACTTTTCTCTCACGCTTCTTCGAGCAGGATGTCGAAGCGCTGTTCCGGCCCTCGTATTTCCCCTTCGTCGAGCCGGGCGCAGACGTCCACATGAAGTGGCGCGATCCGGCCAAGGGGCCAGACGCGCCGAGTCGCTGGCTCGAACTGCTCGGCTGCGGGATGGTGCACCCCAAGGTGTTCGAGGCTGTCGGCCTAGATCCTGAGCGCTACACCGGCTACGCCTTCGGCATGGGTGTGGAGCGTCTGACCATGCTGCGTTACGGCGTGGATGATCTGCGTCTGTTCTTCAACAACGATCTGCGCTTCCTGCGCCAGTTCGCCTGATCGGATTGCGCACATGAAACTGAGCGAACAGTGGTTGCGTGAATGGGTCAATCCGCCGGCGACGATCGAACAGATTGCTGATCGCCTGGTTATGGGCGGCCTCGAACTGGAGATCGAGCCGGTCGTCACCGAGATGCCGCGCGGCGTGGTCGTTGGCCGCATCGTTGCCATTGCCCCTCATCCGAATGCCGAGCGTCTGCGCGTGTGTGAGGTGGAGGTGGGCGCACCAAGCCGGTCTACCATCGTCTGTGGCGCTGCCAATGCGCGCGAGAACATGGTGGTGCCGGTGGCGCTACCCGGCGCCCGCCTGCCGGGCGGGCTGGAGATCAAAATCTCTGCGCTGCGCGGCGTGGAATCCGGCGGCATGCTGTGCTCGGCGTCGGAGCTGGGCCTGGCGGAAAAATCCGAGGGCCTGCTGGAACTCGATCCAGACGCGCGCATCGGCATGCCGATCGAACAGCACCTGCTGCTCGACGACAGGATTCTCAATCTGGAGATCACGCCGAATCGCGGTGATTGCCTGTCGGTGGTCGGTCTTGCGCGCGAGGTCGCAGCGCTGTTTGGCGTTGCCATGACGCGACCGCGGATCAAGCCGGCGGTGGTGGTCAGCGTGCATCGCCATGCGGTGGAAGTGGAGAGCGCGCTGGATTGCCCGGTCTACGCCGGGCGCGTGATCTATGGACTCAACGCCCGCGCGCGCACGCCTGACCAGATGCGCGAGCGCCTGCGCCGCAGCGGTATCCGTAGCATTCAGCCGCTGGTGGATATCACCAACTACGTGATGCTGGAGCTGGGTCAGCCGATGCATGCCTTCGACGGCGCACGTTTGAGCGGCACGGTGCAGGTGCGTCGCGCACGTGCAGGTGAAAGCCTGACCCTGCTCAACGACCAGACCGTAGAACTCAATAAGAACGAACTGCTGATCTGCGACCAGAGCGGACCGGTTGCACTGGCGGGTGTCATGGGTGGCGCGTCGACCGCGGTGTCGGCATCGAGCAGCCGCGTGTTCTTCGAAAGCGCGTGCTTTGCGATGAACGCGGTGGCCGGCACCGGGCGTCGCCACAAGATCGCGTCGGATGCGCTGTATCGCTTCGAGCGCGGCGTCGATCCTGATTTGCAGCGCAACGCGCTGGAGCGTGCCACCGAGCTGACCGCGCAGATCTGCGGCGGTGAAGCGGGTCCGATCAGTTACAGCGGTCGTGCGCAGTCCGAGCCGGTACGGATATCGCTGCGTCAGGCGCGCTTGAACCAGCTGCTTGGACAGGACGTTGCCGCCAAGGACGTCGAGGCGCTCTTGACGCGGCTGGGGATTGCCACGCGCAACGAAGTGGGCGGCGTGTGGTCGGCCCAGGTGCCGAGCTGGCGCTACGACCTGCGGATCGAGGCTGATCTGATCGAAGAAGTGGCCAGGCTCTACGGCTACGACCGAATTCCCGCCAAGCCTTATGCCGCGCGCATGGCGCCGGGGCGGCCACGCGAAACCGAGCGCAGTCAGATCGACGTCAAGACCGCTCTGGTCGCGCGCGGCTGGCAGGAAATCATTTCGCTAGCCTTCAGCGATCGCGCCTTGCAGGAGCGCCTGGATCCGCACACGCAGGCGATCACACTGGACAATCCCATTGCCGAAAACCTGGCCCTGATGCGCTCGACCTTGTGGTGTGGCTTGCTCGACGCGTGGCGCTATAACCACGCGCGCCAGGCGGGGCGGGTGCGCCTGTTCGAAGCCGGCGTGTGCTTCAGTCGGGTTGATGGCGCGATTGTCGAAACCGCGCGCTTTGCGGGCCTGGCTTCCGGGTCTATTCTGGCCGAGCAGTGGGGAGTGGCGGCGCGGCCGGTGGACTTCTTCGATATCAAGGCCGACCTACAGGCCTTGCTGGGCGCGCCCGATCAGGTCGTGTTCGCGCCTGTGGCGCATCCGGCGCTGCATCCCGGACGCAGCGCGCAGTTGAGCCGAAACGGGCGGATACTGGGATGGCTGGGCGAGCTGCACCCGGCCCTGGTCGCCGATCTGGGCCTGCCCGGCAGTGCCATCCTGTTTGAGCTGGATTGGCCGGCGCTGCGCGATGTGCCCATGCCCAAGCCGCAGGCGGTGCCGGAATTCCCGGCCTCGCGTCGCGATATGGCGGTAGTGGTGGCGGAGCGCGTCAGCGCGCAAATGCTGCGGGAGGTCGTGCGCGCGGTGGCGCCACCCAGCCTGCGCGAGCTGTTCGTGTTCGACGTGTACCGCGGCGAAAACCTAGGGACTACCTGCAAAAGCATGGCTTTAGGCTTGATTTTCCAAGACTACTCGCGCACCCTTCACGATGAAGAAATCGACTCGGCAATGACAGTGATCAACGCTGAAGTCGCAGCAAAATTAGGGGCATCGGCGCGAACCTGAACGGCGCCTTCGGGTGGGGACCTAGAACGTGGCGTTGACCAAGGCTGAATTATCGGAAGCGCTGTTTGACGAGCTGGGCCTCAACAAGCGTGAGGCCAAGGAGTTCGTCGATCTGTTCTTCGAGGAAATCCGCGGACGGCTGGAAGCCGGCGAAGAGGTCAAGCTCTCGGGCTTCGGCAACTTCGAATTGCGCAGCAAGAATCAGCGCCCCGGGCGCAATCCCAAGACCGGCGAAGAGATTCCTATCTCCGCACGCCGCGTCGTCACGTTCCGGCCGGGCCAGAAACTGCGCCTGAGGGTAGAACTCGATGCAAGCCGCTGAAGCCGTCGTCGAGTTGCCGGAAATCCCGCGCAAGCGTTACTTCGCCATCGGCGAAGTCTCTGAGTTATGCCAGGTCAAGCCGCACGTCCTGCGCTACTGGGAGCAGGAGTTTCCCCAACTCAAGCCGGTCAAGCGACGTGGCAACCGCCGCTACTACCAGCACGAGGACGTGATGATGGTGCGGCGCATCCGTAGCCTGCTCTACGACCAGGGCTTCACCATCGGCGGTGCACGTCTGCAGCTGAAGGATCAGCTGCGTCTGGGCAGCAGCCTGCCGGATACCTTGGCCCAGGTTGCCCCCGCGAACGCCTCGTCGATAGAGCCAGCGCGACGGTCCAGCGAGATCCGCGAATTGCGCGGAGAACTCGAAGCGCTACTCGGCCTGCTGCGTTAGCGCGCTTTCCACGCGGAGTGACTGCGGCTATCATCCGCGCCCCGCAATCATGTGATTGCCCGTAGTACCGTCGGGGCGTAGCGCAGCCTGGTAGCGCACTTCCTTGGGGTGGAAGTGGTCGGAGGTTCAAATCCTCTCGCCCCGACCAATTTTTTGTTTGCACTGTGTGCGGGTCGGATTCCGGCCCTCGGCGGGGCCTCGGGCGTTCGAGCCCTGCGAGATGTAGGGCGACATTTGGTTTGCACCACCGGGACAGATGGTTTGCCACACGAATTATTGGCGGGGTGAGTTAACCCGCGGATTGGGCGCCGATGCGCTCCTGGCGGCGAGATCGGGTGCTCTGTAGATCGCGCCATAGCCGCTTGATCGAGTCGCTCTGAATCTGGTCGGCTTCGGATTCGGTCACCTTCCCCGCGGCTAAGTCAGCGCACACCTGACGGTTGAAATCGGCGGCGCGTCGGACCAGGGCTTGCTCCTCGGGCATGCCGATGGCTTCTTCCGCCAGCTCGGCCCAATTGTCCCAACGCTCTTGATCACAGCCCGCCACGGGTTCGTCTGCCTGAACGTGAGTGGCGACCAGGGCGGATAGAAAGGCCGCGAACAGGTGCCTATACGGGAGGGTGCGAACCTTCATATCGCCGAGTAGCACACTGGATCAGCTCGCTGAGCAGCTCGGCCTCATGGTACCGCTGCGCGGCTATCCGATCAGCGACTGCGGCCCTTTCGCCCCGGGTTTCGGCCACCCTTGGGTCGCGGGTTCCAGCGCGGGGAAATGGTCTGCCGGAACTCTTCGAGTCGGGCTATAACCGCGGCCATCCTCTCGTCGCTTTGGGAGGCAACCTCCCGGGGGCTCTCCCAGGTGGGGCCGAATTCATGGCTGGCGCGAAAAACCCATCTGTCGGGGTGCTCATCTCCGAATATCTCGATGTAGAGCGCCTCAACCGTCGCGACACGAGCGTTGGCCTCCTCCGAACGTGGCGCGAGCGCAGATATTGATGGATAGAGCACGACGGTACGTTAACCGCGACTATTCCACTTCCGCCAAGCCATCCACCTCGCAGCCTTCGTCTTCGATGCGCTCGATAACGCCAGTTTCTGCAGGTAGAACCAGCGTGCCGCGCGTTGCACGTCGGTGAGGGTGATGGGGTTGGTGAGCTGTTGCCAGCGGTAGATTTCGCGGCTGGTGAGTGCCCACTTGAACTGCCGCAGAAACTCTTCCAGGTGGTGTTTCACCACCCGATACAGATTGATCAGCTCGCCGTTAATGTCGTTTAGGACTTCGACATGGCTAGGGTCCTTGCGCCAGTACAGCGCAGCAGCACCGCAGAACGGCTCCACGTAACAAGTGTGGGCGGGGAACAGCGGTAGCAGCAGCTTGGCCAGGCGGCGATGGCCGCCGATCCAGGGGACGAGGGGGGTTGCGATTTGGGTCATGGTGAGCAGTCCGGTTGGGGTCTTTGGTAGCCTGCCCGCGCTCGTACGAGCGGGAAGGCCTTGGCTCACCGTCTATGCGGTGGGCGGCCCTCAGCGTGTTGACGCACGCTGGGGGTCGCCTTCTTTTATTGGGGTGTTGGTGCTCCCGTCACATCGCTGCGGCGGCGATGAATAGGGCGTCCACATCCGCCTCGCTCAGTTCGAGCTGCGCGGCCACGTGAGCCACCAGAGCGGAGGCGCGGCCTACGTCACCGCGATATTCCCACTCAATCACGGCGGCACTGCGTTGGGGTTCGGGCAAGCCATCCAAGATGGGCTGAACAGAGGACAGATGGCCTGCGGCTAGCAGCGCCAAGCGCGCTTGGGCCATCGTCACCACCTGCGGCAGCAGCTGATAGCCGTTGTCCAAAACATAGCGACCGTCGATGGTCCAGCGGTCACCCTCTAGCCGAATGTCTGCGCCTTCTGCGATCACGGTATTCATCGCGCCGAGCAGTTTCATGGCAGGTCACCCGGCGCAAATCCGTACAGGGTCACGCGGCTACCGGAGACCAAGCCCTTATTGCCGGTGGGGGTTGCAGTGCGCCGATCGAAGTACAGCGGGGGCAATGATTCTGTGGTGTCAAAGTCACCTTGGATATTGACCCTCACCGCGTCGCCTGTAGCCGCACCCACGTCAGCCACGCCCAGAATGGAGGCGCGGTCAAAGATCAGGCTCTGCATAAAGACATTGGCCGCCGCAGCGGTGCTGGACACCAACACCGCGCCAAACTCCGGCGTTTGCACCACGGTGCCCATGCGCGTGTCGGTAACGACTGCGCTGACAGATGTGGTGCTGAAATCCGCAGACAGCCACAGAGTGTGCTGCGTGTTGGTTCCTGAGCCGTCGTCGTAGCCCAATAAGACCGCCAATCCGTACTGATTGCATGGCATCAGGTAGGCCAGCCCGCCGGTATTGCGAAAGTTCGCATTGATCAACGATGCGTGCGTCACCACCCCCGGCGGTCTCATCGGCAGGCCGCTGACCGCGTACACGCCGATGATGCTATTGATCGTACTGTTGCTGGCGGATGCCAGATAGACGTAGACCCGTTCATTGGAGGCAGCCAAGGCGGATTGATAAAGAGCCGACTGCCCAGACAGGTAGAGCGTGGTGGCCGCGGTGTTGCCGGGGTTAATTCTGACCAGGTTGTGTGTGGACGCGGCGTAAATCAGAAAGACGCTGTTGTCCGACGCCAGCACCGAGTTGTACTTGGCCGCCACGCTGTCAAACGGTGCGGCGGTGTTGGTGGTGATGCTCACCGCACTGCCTACCTGCGCGCCGGCTGTGGTGTAGCGCGCCACTTTGACGGCGGCAGTGGCAGCGCTGCGGTACCAGACCGCCACGGCATCGCCGTTGGAATCGCAGAACAGGTTGCCAAACTTAGGCTGGTCGGCGTTGCCGAGCGTGATGGTGCTGCCTTGCTGGGCACCGGCGGTGTTGAAGAATTTCAGCACAGCGTGACGGGTGGACGTCTGGTCATAAGCCACGGCCAGGTCACCATTGGCCATGAGGCAGGCAGCGGTGTGCAGCAAGGTTGCAGAGGCTTGGTGGTCGGTGATGATGGTTGTTGCGGCGGTGACCACGCTGCCGTCGTTGTTGTAGACGGCCATTGCCAGGTGCGCGGTATTGCCCGGCGACCACAGCAGGACAAATCCGGTGCTGGTGGCCACCATCTGCACTTGCGAGCGGCTGGCGCCTGACTGCACTACGGTCTGGGGCACCATCACCGCACCGAACAGATTCACGATGCAGAAATTGACGTTGGTGGTCTTGGTGGTGCCGTCGCCGGTGTAGGCCACGGCGATGTGGCCGTTGCTTAACCGTACGGCACAACGCTGGTCAAAGAAAATCTGGTAGTTCGCGCTGGCGGTGAGTGAGGTTTTTCCAAGCAGCGTCTTAGTCCCCGTGGTGACGGCGTTATCCACCACGCCCAACAGCTCTGGATTGAGTTTGCGTACGCCGCCGCCGGCTTCACTGGCCACCAGCAGATCGCGTTGGGCAATGGTGTCCAGCGCGGTGGCAATCAGCGTCTTGCGCCGCGCCGAGTTACGCGCGGTGGGCATGTTGGCGAGGCCGAATGACCCGTTCATCAGTAGTCTCCCAGCTCAGCGTGCACGCGGAAGCCTTCCGCCTTTTGCGTGGCCACGCGCAGTACTTGGCCCGGCCCCAGAATCAGCGGAAACAGGTGCGGTGCATCCACTGCCGATAGCACCTCAGACCAACTCACTGCGGCAGTGCTGAGCGCCACTTCCGGCACGGGCACTTCTAACCACAGATGGGTGTTGCCGGAGGTGTTGGCCGCCACGCTGTCGCTGATAAACACGCGGATGAAACCGGCAGTGGTGGCACCTGTGGCCTTTGCCACCAGGCGCTCAATGCGCGAGCCGCCGGGGTTGACGACATCCACCATCGCCGGTGCCAGCACCAGATCCACCATCGTGCCGCTGCCATCGAGGTTGGTGTTGGCGGCACTGAGTGTGGCCACCGTGTGCCGAACGTTTTTCGTGTACTGCGCCAGATTGGCCATTTAGATCACTCCTGCTGCTTGGTAAAGATGGTCCACAGGCAAAAACACATCGCCCTGACGACCATTGATTTGATTGACGCCGGCCACCGCACCCACGCCCTGCACCCAGCCGTTGGCAGCGGTGTAGGCGCGTAGCGCGCCGGTGAGGACGTTGATGTAGAACGCGCCGTCCGCCAGCGCCTGTCCGTCGTTATCCACGCTCGGGTCGGCAGACTTCGGCCCCAGATAGCGGTCATCAAACTGGTCGTAGATCTGCTGTGTGCTGACCAGTGACGCGCTCGCCGCCGCCGCGCTGGCGCTGGCGGCGCTGGCAGAACCGGACGCGGCCGTCTGCGACGCAAGCGCAGCATCTGCACTGGCATCTGCGGCCACCGCACTGGCGGCCGCTTCCACGGCGTTGTCGTAGATGTTTTCTGCGATGTCGTTGATCGCCGGCGCGAGCGTTTCGCTTTGCCAGATTGCGTGCGACTCGGCGTGCTCGTCGAACACCTCCTGGGGGTCACTGCGCAGGGGCGCAGGCAGTGGCGAGGCGGGAATCAAATCGGGCGGCGTAGGCATTTAGATAGACCCTTTAATGAACACTTCCAGGCTGACTTTCCCGACGTTGTCGTAGATCAGCTCACACTTGCCCAGACCAAACGTGCGCAGCCCGGCACGGCCCGGCTGGTTGGACCCAATCCATACACACGGGGTACCGCGCAGGTCCGAAACCAGCTGATAAACGCTGTCTGCCTCGGCCCGATTCAGCTTGGCGGTCAGCGTGATGTCGGTGGCACCTTCGCCGCGCTTGATGGTGGTTTCGCCGTACTCATCGGTGCGTACGTAGCTGTAGTCCTGAGGGGCAGACCGGCCGCCGAACTCCGTCTGGCCGAGCGTGCGAAGCGAACCGACCACGCACAGCCCCACCGCGATCTCGGTGCCGGTGATCTCCAGCGTGGTTTCGCTCTGCGAGCGCGGAATCAATCCGGTAATCAGAAGATCGCGCTGCGTTGCAAACGTGCCAAACAGCCAGGCATACCAGCCCGGGCAGGTGCGCTGACGCAAGATCACGGTGCGCGTGTAGACCACCGTGCCGCCGGGCGTGGCGCGCTGGGTAATGGTGATGGTCGCCGCGTCGAGTCCGCCGAAGTAGAGCGAATCATGAAAGCCCGGCTTCAACACCACATTCAGCGTGCCGCTGGCGCGCGTAGCGGTCTTGACCAGACCGTCAAACATGGCCCAGCGGTTGGTGGGCCGCAGATCCACCCACTCAATGGGGGAATCCTCCGGCACCTTGCCGGTGTTGCTGCTGATGCGCGAGCGGTACACGCGGTGATTCGGCCGATGCACCAGATCCGCCAGCGCGTACGTGGTGCCCACGTCCCACACCGGTGGATCGGCATAGGGGCCGCTGAGCACCGGCTCGTCCACGCTGCTGCTGGTGAGCATGGCGTCGGTCACTGCTTTGGGCACCAGCACGCGCAGGCTCATGCAACCTCCATGCGCACGATGATGGGCGCACCGCCCTGGGTGGCGTCATTCAGCGCACCGGCCGTGCGCCGCGTATTGCGCTCCGTGGCTTCACCGGCGGCGCGCAGGCGCTCCACCTCTGCGGTGAGCGTGGCCAGCGTGCGTTCCATTGCCACCATCACCTGCGGCGGCGCACCACCGGCCGCGGGGTTGAAGCGGCGCGGCACCACGGCCTCGCCCTCATGCAGCCACGCCGGCATGTCGCGCGGCACATAGTTGGTGCCGGTGGCCAGCGGAATCAATTCCACACGACCCGTTGACGGGTTGACTTCAATGCGCGTGTTGGCCCCGCCTGGCGCGTTGTACGCGGCGCTGGCGGCCTCCAACGTGGCGAAGGATTGCACTGCGCCTGCCACCGCCGCGCTGGCGGCAGCCGCCGCAGCGGGCGCAGTAGCGGCAGCGGCCGCACTGGCTGCTGCCGTAGCCGCTGCAGCAGCACGGGCTTCGCCTGCTGCAATCGACGCCGCAGTGCTTGCCGCAGACTGCGCTGCGGATGCCGCCTCGGCCGCGGCCTGGCGCGCGAACTCTGCGAGCGAAGCAATCGAGGTGTTCAACGCAGTCACGGCGTCTGCAACGCTCTTGGTGCTGGTGTCCAACCCGAGCACCGCGTCGACTTGCCGCTGGCCCTGCTCTACCACCGCATCCAGCGCTGCAAGCTGCGCCTGAGCCTGCTCGCGTACCGCGTCGATCTGTCGGCGTGCGCTGCGGTCGGCTTCTTCGGCGGCGGACTCAATGGCCGCCAAGGTCAGGTCCGCAACACTCAGGCGATCTTGCGTCTGGTCACGCAGCTGGCGGATCAGATCTGCCGATTCATCCTGCCCGCGCAAAAACTCATCGAAGGAACCATAGCTGTCAGCCGATGGATTTGAAGCCGCTTCTATGGCCGCTTCAAGCCCAGGAAAATCGACAATGCTGGCACCGGTACGGCTCTGTTCCAGCGCCGCCCGCAAGGTGCTTTGCGCTTGCGCTTGCAGCGCGCGTGTAGACCCCGCCGTCCGCACTGTGGCGGATTCCAATGCTGAATCCAGCGTGCTGAACAAGCCGCGCAGGCCGTCTACGGTCTGGCGCGCGGCATCAATCTGCACGCGAGCGGATTCGCGAGCGGTTTCGGCTTGCGCTTCCAAGGCCTCGATCTGGGCATCGGCCGCGCTCTGGATTTGCGCCTTCTGCGCATCCACAGCGCGCTTCACGGCCTCGAGGGCATCACTGACCGCGCGCTCGCGGGTTTCGCGCAATTCTCTTTCGGCCTGCTCGGCATCGCGCGCGGCTTGTTCGGCTGCGCGAGCGGATTCTTCACTGGCGCGGGCGGCGGCATCGAGGGCGGCTTGCTCATCTTGCAGCGCGGTGATGCGGTCGTAGAGGTCGCGGTTGCTCTCAAACAGCTCGGCACGCTCACGCGCACGCAGCTCGGTGGTGTTGCCCTGCAATTGCAGCAGCTGGGTTTCCAGCTGGTAACGCTCGCGCGCGATGGCTTCCACGTCTTGGGCGGAGTCGGTAAGCGTGTTCAGCGCGGCACTGGCACCTTGATAGACGCTCTGGCTGTAGTCGATCAGCGCTGTGTATTGCTCAAGTGTGATCGTGCCGCCGGCCAGCGCATCAGACGCGCGTACAAACGCGCGCTCCAGGCCCGGGGCATCAAATGCCGCCACGCTCTCCACCAGCCGGCTAATATCCTTGAGCGTGGTGTCCGCTACATCGGCAAATGCTTCACTGGATCGCAGTGCATCTGCCACCGCAGCCGCCTCTCGCGTCGTGGCAATGTCAGCCAGGCGATTGGCGGCATTAGCAATAGCCACAGCGGCGGCGTATCGCTCAGCCTCGCTGCTGCCGTGCTCAGGTGCGTTTAACAATGCTCGCTCGGTACGTGGCGTGACAGGGCCCTGCAGTTTGGCAATGTCACCCGCGCCATCCAGGACTGCTTGCGCACTCTCACCAAACACGGTGGCAAAGCTGCGCAGTCGGCCGATGCTGGCATCCATTGCGGCAATGGCTGGCTCGGCTTGTTCAGCCGCATCCGTCAGCTCGGCGTTGATCTCGCCCAACTGCGCAAAGTAGATCGACAGCGCGCCCAGTCCCGCGCGCATCAGAGTGTTGCTGTCCTGTATCTGTTGCGCAGCGGCGTCACGATCACGCGCCAGAATTGCGTCCACGGTATAGCGCGCGTCCAGGTCATCGCGCAGGCGCTGAGTGAGTTCTGCGATGCCATCACCGGCCTGTACGCTGACTCCAGTGAGGGCTTGCACGCTATCGCGAATAAAATCGAGCCGCGTGTTCAATAACTGCGTGTCACCGGCACCGGACGCAGCGACACGGGACAGGTCGCTCAGTTCGCGAATTAGCAACTGCGCATTGTTGATCTGTTCGTTACTCAGGCCAGGCGCGGACTGCGCAGCGCGAATATCTCGCAGCCCAGCCAGTCCTCTGTTGCCACTCAAACGACCCTGCGTCAGTGCGGCGGTGCTGGCCAGCACAGACACCACACGCCCCAGCCCCTGCAATTCCACAGAGGTGCCCGCCACGCTTCGCAGAAGCTGGTCTTGCAGCACTTGGCTCAACTTCGCGGACTGGCGTTGCAACTCGGCCTCGGCTTGGGTCAAGGCCGTGCCTACGTCTGCCACGCGCAGTGCATTGCCAGATAATTCTCCGCGCGCTGTGCGGAGCGCGGTCATCAGCGCGGTGATCTGATTGGCGGAGTCGCGCCCGGCCACCGAGACGTCACCAGATAGCGCAATGCGCTGCACCGCGTCTGCCAGTGATTGCGCGACCGGACCCAGCGCCGCCGCAAAGAACTGCGCCGTGATCTGCGCGTCGTCTTCACGCTGACGCACGCCCACCAGAATGGCGGCTCGCGCCTGCTGTTGCAGCACGCTGCCATCTTCAAAGCCGCGCGCCATCAAGTTGGCAATAGCCGCGCTGGATTTCACCGCCGCCTCAAAACTCGCCTTGATGCGGTCGCTGTCCGCAGCGGTATCCAGAGTGCGGGTCAGCAAGGCCTGTTGCGCGGAGCGTTCGGCGTCCAGTCGCGCCGTGCGTTGGCTGTTGGCAAGGGTAGCCGCACCCTTCTCGATCTCGCTGTAATAGCTGGCGAGCGCCGCAGTGTTGTTGGTGAGGGTGGCAAGGGCCTCTTGTCCGGCCTCTGTCCACAGGTCCAGGCCGCGCACCAGGCTCAACAACTCTTGGCGCGTGCGCGGCACGGCCAGGTCCATGCCTTCAAAAAGGCGCGTGACTTGATCTTCCAGGCGCGTGAACTTGTCTGCGTCGGTGGCGAAGGTGTCGAAGAAGGCGTTGATGGCATCCACCGACGTGCGCTGCAGCAGGTCGTCAACCTGCGCAAAGCTCAGGTCGCGCTGGCCGATGGAGCGCAGCGCATCATTGACCGTGAGGGTGTTGCGGGTGACGCGCGCCAGGGTCTGGACGAGGTTCTCGCCCTCGAGGCGCAGGTTAGTCAGCGCGTTTCCAATGGGCACGCTCTGCTGCACAAACTGATCCGCCGCGCTGCCGATGATCTCGGCGATCTTGGCGTCCAGCTCCGCGCCTTCCAGGCCCTTGATGGATTCGGTGATCTGCACGTTGTAGCTGCCGAGCTCAAGGCCCAGCGCTTGCGTGGCGTCGGCAGCAACCTCAAACAAGTTACCGAACACGTCATTGATCATGGCGTCCAGCTCGGTCACCTCGTCGGTGATCACGCGCGTCTTGCCACCGCCGGTGAGCTTCTTCTTTTTGTAGACCTCCGTGATGGTGGCGTCCGCAAGGCCGTCTACCA
>JBQTJH010000053.1:0-11538 GCA_052387335.1 Panacagrimonas sp.
GCTCCGCTCGGAATGACAGGATTCGATTTATGGCCTGATTGATCCGATACACCGGAGTTGAAATGGAAGCGCAAACCGCACTCACAGGCTTCATCGCCCTCTACATCTTCATGCTTGCGGCCTTCACCGGCTACGAGATCATCGGCAGGGTGCCGTCGATCCTGCACACGCCCTTGATGTCGGGCAGCAACTTCGTGCACGGCATCGTCGTGGTCGGCGCCATCTACGCCACGCTCAACGCCACCACCGCGCTCGAACAAGCCATCGGTTTCTTCGGCGTGCTGCTCGGTGCGGGCAACGCAGCCGGTGGCTATGTGGTGACCGAGCGCATGCTCGAAATGTTCAAGCCTTCGGACAAGAAGAAGGGCTAATTCATGACCGCTCAATTCATCATCGACGCCAGCTTCATCGCCGCGGCGTTTTTGTTCATCTACGGCCTCAAGCGCCTGTCGTCGCCGGTGACGGCGCGCTCGGGCATCGTCGTCGCCGGCTGGGGCATGCTGGTGGCGGTGCTGGCCAGCTTCCTCTACTACTTCGGCGTCGCCGAAGCGGCCAAGCCGCACCTCGGCGCGAATGCAGCCATCGCCGCGGTGGCGCTGATCATTGGCGTGGGCTGGGCCTGGAGCAGCGGCAAGAAGGTCGAAATGACCGCGATGCCGCAGATGGTGGCGCTGTACAACGGCATGGGCGGCGGCTCGGCCGCGGCGATCGGCGCCATGGTGCTGCTGCAGCCAGTGGCCGAGGGTGCGCCCAGCCACGGACTGATGCACTACGGCATCGCGGTCATTGGCGGACTGATCGGCGCGATATCGCTGTCAGGTTCGTTGATCGCCTGGGCCAAGCTCGACGGGCGCATCGACGGCACCTGGCGCTACACCGGCCTGCAACTCGTGAACGGCCTGGTCATGCTCAGCACCGTGGCCATTGGCGCCTACATCATCTTCGCCCTGCACGGCCACGCGCCGCCGATGATCGTCCTGGCGTTCTTCGCCGCGGCGCTGATCTTCGGCGTGTTCATGACCATGCCCATCGGCGGCGCCGACATGCCGGTGGTGATTTCCTTGTACAACGCGTTCACGGGTCTGGCCGTCGGCATGGAAGGCTATGTGCTGCAGAACCCGGCGCTGATGATCGCCGGCATGGTGGTCGGCTCGGCCGGCACCTTGCTGACCCTGCTCATGGCCAAGGCCATGAACCGCAGCGTGTCGAACGTGATCTTCTCCAACTTCGGCGCCACCGGTGACGAACAGCAGGGCGAGATCAAGGGTTCGATGAAGCCGGTCGAGGCCGGCGACGCCGGTATCCAGATGCGCTACGCGCAGAAGGTCATCATCGCGCCCGGCTACGGCCTGGCGGTGGCCCAGGCCCAGCACAAGCTGTTCGAGTTCGTGAAGCTGCTGCAGGCGGCCGACGTGGACGTAAAGTTCGCCATCCACCCGGTGGCGGGCCGCATGCCCGGCCACATGAACGTGCTGCTCGCCGAAGCGGGTGTCCCTTACGACATCATCTACGACATGGAAGACATCAACGGCGAGTTCAAGGAAGCCGACGTTGCCATTGTCATCGGCGCCAACGACACGGTGAATCCGGCCGCGCGCACCAACAAGTCGTCGCCGATCTACGGCATGCCGATTCTCAACGTCGATCACGCCAAGCAGGTGTTCGTGGTCAAGCGTGGTCAGGGCAAGGGTTATTCGGGCGTGGAGAACGAGCTGTTCTTCGCCGACAACACCAACATGGTGTACGGCGACGCGCAAAAGGTGATGGTGGCCATGATCCAGGCGGTGAAGAGTCTTGACGGCGGCGGGCACTGAGCTCGTCCGCGAAAATTCCGAGGCCGCCGCAAGGCGGCCTTTTTCATGGCGCGCTTGTCGACCCCGGGCCTCCGGCGGGCCCCGCACGGAGGCTTGGACAAGCGCGTGTCGGACGCCGAGCAAAACGTAAGCTCGCCGAATGATCGAGATCGTCTGGTTCAAGCGCGACCTGCGGTTGCATGACCATCGCCCGCTGCTGGCGGCGTCGATAGCGGGCAAGGTGCTACCGCTCTATGTGATCGAACCCGACTACTGGTTGCAGGCGGACGCGAGTCAACGGCACTGGCAATTCATCCGCGAATGTCTGCTTGATCTGCGCGCCGCGCTCGCCGCGCGCGGACAGCCACTGGTGCTGCGCCAGGGCGAGATCACCGAGGTGCTCGACGCACTGCGGCAAGGCTACGGCGCGATCCGCCTGTGGAGTCACCAGGAGACCGGCAACGGCTGGACGTATGCGCGTGATCTGCGTGTCGCCGATTGGTGTCGCGGCCACGGCGTCGAATGGACCGAGCTGCCGCAGACCGGTGTCATCCGGCGTCTGCGAACGCGCGAGGGCTGGGCGAGCCGCTGGGAGCAGCGCATGAGCGAAGTCTGCGCGCCGCCACCGACAGCGCTCACGCCGCTGTCCATCGAGATCGGCGAGATTCCATCGGCGCAGGCCGCGCTGGGCGCGGCCGACGCTTGTCCGCTGCGTCAGCGCGGCGGTCGCCGCGCGGCCGAGCAGGTGCTGCAGAGTTTTCTGCATGAGCGCGGCGAGCGTTATCACCGCGATCTATCCAGCCCGCTCACCGCAGCACGCGGCTGCTCGCGGCTGTCCGCGCACCTGGCCTGGGGCAGCCTGTCCGTGCGCGAGGTGGTGCGCGCGACCTCGGCCCGTTTGCAGGCCCTCAGTGAGATGGCGCCGTCTGCAGCCGGCACTTGGCCGCGCGCGCTGCGCGCCTTCGTGTCGCGTCTGCACTGGCACTGCCATTTCATGCAGAAGCTGGAAAGCGAGCCCGAGATCGAGTTCGATAATTTTCATCGCGCCTACGACGGCCTGCGCGAAACCGAATTCAGCATCGAGCGCTTCGAGGGCTGGCGCAGCGGACGCACCGGCCTGCCGTTTGTGGACGCCTGCATGCGCAGCCTGATCGCCAGCGGCTGGATCAACTTCCGCATGCGCGCCATGTTGATCTCGGTGGCCAGCTACCAGCTATGGCTGCACTGGCGTGAACCCGCGCTGCATCTGGCGCGTCTGTTCACCGACTACGAACCCGGCATTCACTACCCGCAGGTGCAGATGCAGAGCGGCGTCACCGGTATCAACACGCTACGCATCTACAACCCGATCAAACAGGGCCTGGATCAGGACCCGGACGCTGCCTTCATCCGCCGCTGGGTGCCGGAGCTGGCGCGCGTACCCCTGCCCCATGTGCATGAGCCATGGAAGCTGGGCGCGGCCGAACAAGCGGCGCTGGGTCGGAAGCTGGAGTATGACTATCCGCTGCCCATCGTCGATCCGATTGCAGCGGCACGCGCGGCGCGCGATCGCATCTGGACCGTGCGCCGCGATCCGGCGTTCGGCGCGCAGGCCGATGAGGTGCAGGAACGTCATGGCAGCCGCAAGGCGGGGCTGCCATCGACCACGCGTCCGCGTCGTCGCCCGGATGCTGGGCAGCTCAAACTGGAGTTTTAGCGGCCACCGGCTTCGAGGTGGCAGATGCGCCGCGCCCCATGGCGCGCGGGAGAACACCGCGGCGAGTGCGCTGGTGTACCGTTTTGACTTCGCGGTAGCGCCGCCCCTCTCGATCTCACCGAACTGCGCACATGCTCGAAGCTGCCTGGGCCCACGTTCAAGCCAATCTCTGGCTGTATCTGTCGATCCCGATCACCAGTGGAATGATCGGGTACGTCACCAATGTGGTGGCGATCCAGATGATGTTTTACCCGATCGAATTTCTTGGGCTTAAACCCTACCTGGGCTGGCAGGGCATCATCCCGCGCAAGTGCGCCAAGATGGCCACTATCGCCGTCGACACCATGGTGCCGGCGCTGATCACCGAGCGTGAGATTTTTCAGCGCATGGATCCTCAGCGAGTGGCCGAGACCCTGCGCGAACCTGCCGCGCGCATGGTTGAGGACGTGCTCGACGAAGTCATGAGCCAGCGCTGGCCGCGCATCTGGGACCTGGTGCCACCTGCCGCGCGCAAGCGCTTGGCCCGCGGCGGCGGTGGTGGTGGCGCCAATTCGGTCGTCGCCGGCGTGATGCAGGACCTGACCGACATCGTCGAAGTGATCTTCGATCTCAAGACCATGGTCGTAGACACCCTGATGCGCGACAAGCGCCTCATCAACCGCATTTTTCAGGAAACCGGTCGCGCGGAATTTCGATTCATCGGCAACTCCGGCTTCTACTTCGGCTTCCTGTTCGGGCTGTTCCAGATGGTGGGCTGGGCGTTCTACAAAGCCGACTGGCAGCTGCCGGTGTTCGGCCTGGTCGTCGGTTACGCCACCAACTGGCTTGCGCTATGGATGATCTTTCGCCCGCAGCAACCAACGCGCTACGGCCCCTTCACCTGGCAGGGCTTGTTCCACAAGCGGCAGAAGGACGTGGCGCGTGACTACGCCGCACTTATTGCGTCCAGCGTGGTGACGCCCTCGCACATCATCGAATCGGTGCTGGCGGGCCCCAACGCGGGGCGCATCGTGGACGTGGTCGAGCAGCGTCTACGCAAGGTATTGGACGATCAGCGCTTCATCGGCTTGGCGCGCAGCACCCTCGGCCACGAGCGGCTGGATGCGATTCTCGAACCGCTGGTAGCAAGAGTCGTCGAGCGACTCCCCGAAATGATGCGCCGCGTCGACCCCTACATGATGGAAGCCATGGATCTGTCCAACACCCTGGCGCAGCGCCTGGCCGCGCTCTCGCCCGAAGCGTTTGAGGACATGCTACGGCCTGCCTTCAAGGAGGACGAATGGATTCTGATCGCGGTCGGCGCCGCGCTCGGATTTGCGGTCGGCGTGGGCCAACTGATCTTGTTCGCGCTGTTTTCGGTCGCGGTGTAGCGAAAGCCGTGCGCTTCAGTTGGGTAGATCATCGAGGCAGCATCGTGCGCATTGCGCACGCTACGTTTGCGGAAACGCGCGGCGGTCAATCAGCACCGGGTGCAGCCAGCCGTGCTTCAAGTTCTGCAATGCGCGCCTGCAGCGGCGCCATCGCCTCGCGCACCTGCGCCTCGGTGTAGCGCGGCGTGATGTGCTGGCTGCAATTCCAGTCGTAGGCATCCACGTCGATCAGTGCCACGCGCTCCATCGAAGCGCGGTAGGGATAGGGCCGTAGTTGCTCGACCTGCGCAGGGTCGGCATCCGCGATATCCAGCATGCGCATGCGACCCAGAATCTTCAGGCGCAGTCGTCGTGGGTAATCCATCAGGAACAGCGCCACGCGCTCGTTGCCGGCCAGATTGCCGACGCTGATGTACTGCTTGTTGCCGCGAAAATCAGCGAAGGCTAGCTGCGATGGGCTGAGCACCTTGAGAAATCCAGCCGGCCCGCCGCGATGCTGCACATACGGCCAGCCGGTTTCGCTCACGGTGGCCAGGTAGAAACTGTCGCGCTGGGCAATGAACGCCATCTCGCGCGAGTCCAGCACATCGTTGGGCACCTGCCGGCCTTCCATCCACAGATTGTCCAGGCGCGTGCCGTAATGTTCCTGGGCCGCGTGTACGGCGGGCGTGAACATCAGTTCGGCGTAGCGATTCGACATGAGAGATCTCCGCTGTGGCCGGATTCAGTCAGCTACCGCGACCATAGATCAATGACGCTTCTTCGAGCGCGGCACGCGGCGTCAGGATGCGCGTGCTCTCAACCACACCGAGCACCAGCAGGTCTTCGTCGCCAGTGATCAGTCGTCGCACGTCCCCCACCAGCGCGGTGCGGATGAACGCATCGTCGGCGGGATCGCGCGACCAGCTTTGTCGCTGCATGGCCTCCGGGATATCGACCCATATGGCGCTGGCTTGCACGTCGTGCAGCACGCGCTGCCGCTGTTCAATCGACAAGTAGCGGTCGAACTTCGGCTTCCACACGCGTGCTTCGAATTCCGCGAGCGTCGCGGCCGAGAACACCAGCCGCGCGTGTTGCAGCACCCAGTCGGTCAGTTGCGCGGGAACACTATCGGGAATCAGCGCAGCACTCAGCAACACGTTGGTATCGAGCACGACGCGCGCATAGGCCGACTCCGCTCCGACCTCAGCGGACATCAGCTCTCATCGGCAAGGAGTGCGTCCAGACCCTGCTCGGTCAAACCCGTGGCGGCAGCCCCCGCCGCCGTCTCGCGCAAAGTGTGTCGCAGGCGATCCGCATAAAACTCGCGCATCGCGGCGTAGTCCTTGGCGCTGACCATGACGCCGACCACGCGGTCACGCCGCGTCACCCGCACCGGTTCGCGCTGGGCGATGTCGAGCATTTCCCCAAAACGGGTCTTGGCTTCATTGGCGGTGAGGGATTGCATAGCAGATTTCCGGCGAATCAGACGCGGCGACTATAGTTGAATCGTTCGATTCAATCTATTGGATCGAATGGAGCGACTGCCGAGTCAACTCGAAGGCAGCCTCGTCCCCGGCTTCCACGCCATCCCGCCGAGCACAATCACGCGCATCTGGTCGGTGAGCGTCTTGGCCACCGCACCCTTGGCGTCGGGGTGATTCGGCGGCAGCTCCAGCAACTCGCCGAGCGCAGACACCACAGTGTTGACCAGCAGGCTGGCCATCATCTCCAGGTCTTCGCGCGGCAGCTGGTTGTAGTGCGGAAATTTTGCAAAGTCGGCGGCCAGATCGATCACGAATCCGCGCACCTCGCGTGCGATCGCGTCGCGCACCGGCTTGGAGCCACCGTAACGCTCGCGCGTCAGGAAATGAAACGCGGCGCGGTTGTTCTCCACATACAGCAGGAAAGTGCTGACCGAAGCCGACAGCATGTTGTCGCCCGGTGCCTGCACGGTGCGCGCGGCGCGAATCAGCTTGCGTAGCTGCTGGCAGGTGTCGTCGACGAGCGCGAGGCCCAGCTCGTCCATGTCGCGGAAGTGGCGGTAGAACGAGGCCGGCACCACACCGGCGTCGCGCGTGACCTCGCGCAGCGACAGGCTGGCAAAGCTGCGCCCGGTCGCGACTTCGGCAATGGCCGCGTCGAGTAGGGCCTGCCGGGTCTGCTGCTTCTTCTCGTCGCGGATCGCCATGGGGCGCCAGCCTAACACGCAATACACGCGTGTCTGGACGAAAAACATAATCCAGTCATGTAGATGAAAACTTCATCCTGCCGTTTATCGTCTTTTCGGTAAACAACTGTTGACTCACTCATGAAGCGAGAGCACGATGTGAACACTTGTTTACTCAAATAGACCGAGAAAAGGAGATTCACATGGCCTCCCCCGCTGCACGCACGCTGACCCGTCCCGTCAAGTTCCTCGCCAAGACCCTGCGCCCGCTGGTCAGCCCGCAGGTCTTCGACTTCTGGGCGCGCGAGCTGGACAGCACCCTGAGCCACGGCCGCGTGATGGCGCGTATTGTCGCCAAGCGCGCCGAGTCGGCCCGCGCCGTGACGCTTGAGCTGAAGGCGAACCGCAATTTTCAGGGCTTCAAACCCGGCCAGCACGTCAACCTGAGCGTGGACGTGGACGGCCGCCGTCACACGCGCAGCTATAGCCTGACCGGCGCGCCGAGCGCCGACGGCCGCCTGAGTCTGACCGTGCAGAAGGTCGAAAACGGCATTGTGAGTACACATCTGTTCGCCGACGCCCAGGTGGGCGATGTCGTCGAGCTGGAACCTGCCTTCGGCGACATGACCCTGCCAGAAGTCCTGCCCGGGCGCCTGCTGTTCCTGGCCGCCGGCAGCGGCATCACGCCGCTGATGAGCCTGACGCGCGAACTTGCAGCGCGCGGCATGCCGGTGGAGACGACCCTGATCTACTGGGCGCGTCACCGCGCCGATCTGTGTTTCCTGCCCGAACTGCGTGCGCTGGCCGCGCGCGAGCCGAATTTCCAGCTGCGCATCGCGCTGACCGGCGACGCCGCCACCGCTACCGATGAACTGCGCGGCCGTCCTTCGGCCGAACTGTTTGCCGACTCGGTGCCGGAGTTCGCGAACCAGACCGTGTACGCCTGCGGCCCGGCCGGCTTCGTGGCTGATATCGAAAAGCTGGTGAAGCCGGTCGCGCGCAGCTTCTCGTCCGAGGCGTTCACGCCAGCTGTCTTCACGCCTGCTGCGTCCAATCAGACCGTCACCCTGATGCTCGCCAAGAGCAACCGCGTGCTGACGGTGAAAACCGGCGAGCCGCTGCTCGCGGCGCTCGAAGCTCAGGGCGTGAAACCGAAGTACGGCTGCCGCATGGGCATCTGCAACACCTGCGCCTGCGGCAAGCGCGAAGGCGTCAGCCGCGACCTCAAGAACGGCGGCGAAAACGCCGACCCCGACGCCAACCTGCGCATCTGCATCAGCAGCGCGCAGTCCGATCTGACTTTGGATCTCTAAACCATCCAGCAACGGCTAACGCAAAGGCGCAAAGGAAAAAGAAAGGACGCGGAGTACCGATCCATACAGGTTCTTGGCCTCCTTTATTTCTTTGGCTTTCCTTTCCGCCTTTCTTTTCCTTTGCCGTCGCTGCTTCACTCGCAGCCCCGTTGCGGTAAACGCTTTTCCAGGAGTAACACCATGAGCAACACCCCCGACCGCAAACTCTCCCCCGCCGAAATCGAAGCCTTCGGTGCCGAACTCGACGCGCTGCGCGCGCGCACCGTCGCCGACCTCGGCGAGGTCGACGCGAAGTACATCAAGAACATCGTGCGCACCGTGCGCTACACGGAAGTCGCCGGTCGCGGTCTGCTCTACGCCGGTTTCTTTCCGCCGGCGTGGATTGCGGGCGCGACCTTGCTCGGGTTCTCCAAGATTGTCGAGAACATGGAGCTGGGCCACAACGTGATGCACGCGCAGTACGACTGGATGAACGATCCCGAACTCAACGGCCAGACCTACGAGTGGGATACCAGCTGCACGTCCGACAACTGGCGCAAGACGCACAACTACGAGCACCACACGTACACCAACGTGATGGGCAAGGACCATGACATCGGCTACGGCGTGCTGCGCCTGTACCCGGAGCAGAAGTGGGAGCCGCGCTTTCTGGCCAACCCGCTGATGGCGCTGTTCCTGATGGCCGGCTTCCAGCATCTGCTCGCGCTGCAGAGCCTGGAGCTGGAGCGCATCGTCGGCGCCAAAACCCGGCAAGCTCGCGCCAAGGAACTCACGCGCGTGAAGCAGGACATCAAGCCGATCTGGAAGAAGATGCGCAAGCAGCTGTTCAAGGACTACGTGTTCTTCCCGGCGCTGGCGGGCCCGTTCTTCCTGCCGGTGCTGACCGGCAACATCGCGGCCAACCTGATGCGCAATTTCTGGTCGTCGGCGGTGATCTACTGCGGCCACTTCACCGAGGACGCCGAGGTGTTCCCGCTGGAGTCGCTGGAGAACGAGACGCGCGGCCAGTGGTATCTGCGCCAGATGCGCGGGTCGAGCAACTTCACCGGCAACAAACTCATGCACATCATGAGCGGCAATCTCAGCCACCAGATCGAGCATCACCTGTTCCCGGATATTCCGGGGCGGCGCTACGCCGAGATGTCGGTGGAGGTGCGCAAGATCTGCGCGAAGTACGGCCAGCACTACAACAGCGCGCCGATGGCCCAGCAGTTCCTCGGCGTGTGGAAGCGCATCTTCCGCCAGGCGCTGCCGAGCCAACCTGCGAAGGTCGAGACGGTGCGTGACGAGATGCCGGAGCTGATGGCAGCCTGATTGAGCGGGGCGCATACCCCGATACCGCGGCCCGGGGCCTGGCCGGGCCGCGGTATTCGTGCTTTCCGCGACAAACCCAGCGAGCCTGGGGGCCGGTCCATTAAACTCGCATCCCTCCTCAACCGCCGAGACCGCGCCGTGCGCTTCCAGGGTACTGATAACTACGTTGCCACCGACGACCTCAAGATGGCCGTCAACGCCGCCGTCACCCTGCAGCGTCCGCTGCTGGTCAAGGGCGAGCCGGGTACCGGCAAGACACGCCTGGCGCAGGAAGTGGCGCAGCAGCTCGACATGCCGTACTTCGAATGGCACATCAAGTCCACCACCAAGGCGCAGCAGGGTCTGTACGAATACGACGCGGTGTCGCGACTGCGCGACTCACAGCTCGGCGACGAGAAGGTCAAGGACATTGCGAACTACATCGTCAAAGGCAAGCTGTGGGAATGCTTTGAAGCGGGCAAGCGTCCGCTACTGCTGATCGATGAAATCGACAAGGCCGACATCGAGTTCCCGAACGACCTGCTGCGCGAACTCGACCAGATGGCGTTCTACGTCTACGAGACGCGCCAGACCATCACAGCGTTGAATCGCCCGGTCATCATCATCACCTCGAACAACGAGAAGGAACTGCCGGACGCCTTCCTGCGCCGCTGCTTCTTCCACTACATCCGCTTCCCGGACAAGGAGACGATGCAGCAGATTGTGGACGTGCACTTCCCCGACCTGAAGAAGAACCTGGTCAAGGAAGCGATGGAAGTATTCTTCGGCCTGCGCGAGCTGCCGGGGCTGAAGAAGAAGCCTTCGACTTCGGAACTGCTGGACTGGCTCAAGCTGCTGCTGGCCGAGGACATCGATCCCGCCGTGCTGCGCGAGGCGAGCACCAAGAAGACCCTGCCGCCGCTGTACGGCGCGCTGCTCAAGAACGAGCAGGATGTGCACCTGTTCGAACGCATCGCCTTCATGGCCCGTCGCAACAACTGAGGCGCGCATGATCGTCGTCCACCACCTCGAAAACTCGCGCTCGCAGCGCGTGCTGTGGCTGCTAGAGGAGCTTGGAGTTCCCTACGAGGTGAGGCGCTACGAGCGCGACAAGAAAACCATGCTGGCGCCGCCGGAATTGAAGGCCGTGCATCCGCTGGGCAAGTCACCAGTGATTACGGATGGCGATGTCGTGGTGGCCGAGTCCGGCAACATCATCGAGTACCTGGTCGAGACGCACGGCCAGGGCAAGCTGGTTCCCGCGCCCGGCACTTCGCAACGCTTGCGCTACCGCTACTGGCTGCATTACGCGGAAGGTTCGGTCATGCCGCTGATGGTCATGACCCTGATCTTCAGCAAGCTCGCGCCGATGTCGCCGGCGCTGGTCCGTCCCTTGATGCGCGGCATCGAAAAAAATGTGCGAGCGCGCTTCCTTGGCCCGCAAACCAAGCTGCATCTGGACTACATGGAAGCCGAGCTGGGCAAGGCCGAATGGTTCGCGGGGAACGAGTTTTCAGCCGCTGACGTGCAGATGAGCTTCCCGCTCGAAGCGGCCGCCAGCCGCGGCGGTCTGGATGCCTCGCGGCCGCGCCTCGCCAACTTCCTGAAGAAGATCCGGGCGCGTCCGGCCTACCAGCGCGCGCTCGCGAAGGGCGGGCCGTACGAGTTGCTTCGCTAAGCCGAGGGCGCCTGCGGGTTAAACTGCGGGTCTTTTCGGGCATCCAGCCCGTGGCGCAGAACCCACCGTGAACCCAGACTACGACCCGCGCGCCGTCGAGCGCGCCGCTCAAGACTATTGGCAGTCCACCCGCGCCTTCGAGGTCCAGGAAGACCCTTCGCGCGAAAAGTATTACTGCCTGTCGATGTTCCCCTACCCAAGCGGCAAGCTGCACATGGGGCATGTGCGCAATTACACCATCGGCGA
>JBQTJH010000054.1:0-13518 GCA_052387335.1 Panacagrimonas sp.
CCCGCATCGCGCACCTCTTCTAGTTGCGAACTGGGAAGCCCGCGCGCCTGCGCATAGTCCAGCAATGGCAGCACGCGCTCGTGCACGTCGGCGAGCGTGAGCGCCCGATCCGACTGGCCGAGCAGCACCAGGGTCACGAGCGCGTTGGACGTCACCGGTGTGCAGCGGTTGATGCGCTGGAATACTTCGAAGGCGATCTTTGCGACCGTCCACTTGCCGCCGCCCTCAGCATCCGCGCGAGCCAGTGCTTCTTTCAGCGACAGCGGTTCGCCGAATCGCACAAAGGCGGTGCCGATATGTTTCTGCTGCGTGCGTGCGTAGCCCGCGAGCCAGGCCAGATTTTCCTTGGCCTTTGGCGCACCCGCTTCCTCCGCCGCCATCACGCTGACCTCGTGCATCTGGTCGTAGGTGGTGGACACCGGTACCAGCAGCATGTCGTCGGCGCCGCCGCTTTCGATGGCCGACACCAGATAGCTCAACAGACCGTACTTGGGCGGTCGCAGCTTGCCGGTACGCGAGCGCCCGCCTTCCATGTACCACTCCAGGTTCTTGCGCTGCGAGGCGAGCCAGGCGAGATACTCACGCACCACCAGCTTGTACACCTCGTCATCCTGAAAGCTGCGGCGGATCAGGATGCCGCCCGAGCGCCGGATGATGGTGCCCAGCGGCCAGAAGCCCAGATTGTTGCCGCCCAGAATGTGATTGCGATTCATGCCGTGATCGCGCAGCAGCCGCGACAGGATGAAGGCATCGGCGTAACTGCGATGAGTCGGCAGGTAGACCAGCGCGTTGGTCTGGTTGAGCTTCTTGAGCTGGGCCAGGGAGCTGGCATCAGCGTCCACAGTCCAGGCGCGCGTATGCAGGGGCCCGAGTCCAAAGTCGAACGCGGCAGCGAAGGCCGGGCTCTGCACGGTGACGATTTCCTCCAGCCCGACCAGGGCCTCGGCGGCCACGCTTTCAGCGCTACGGCCCAGCCGCTTGGCAAGCTGTGCGACCTGATCCTGAAAGCGTTCGGACTGCGCCACCTGGCGCGCCACCTGCTTGCGCTGGATCAGGGTGGCGGCAACAACCGGATTGAGGGCCATCAGGTTCATGCGCAGGTTCTCTCGGCCGCCGTGGCGGTCTCCAGGATGACATTGGCGACCTGTTCGGGGTCATCGTACATCGGCACATGACCCACGCCCTTGACCATCAGGCTCTGGCTGCCCTGCACGACCGTGCTCAGGGGCTTGCCGTAGGTTTGATAGGGGATGACCTTGTCGTGTTCGCACTAAGCGATACGCACCGGCGTAGTGCCCGCGTCGAAGGGCTTGATACCACCACGATCACGCATGCTGGTGAGCAGCGCCGGCAGCATGGCAGTGCGGCGCATGGAGTTCATGGCCCCGCGAAATTCCGGCACGGGCACGCGATCACCGTGCTCCATCGCCTGCGCATTGAGCGCGTGCCGCACCGCGGCAAAGCACAGGAATAATGCGGACAGAAACATCAGCACCGCGATCCATGCGAACACGATGCGGAAGGGCTTTTCAACTTTTTGGTAGCCCTCTGGCGTGGTCCAGCCGCCCGCCGGAGACAAGGCCGTGACCGAGGCCACCCGTCGACGTCGCGCCAGTTCCAGCGCCAGCCAGCCGCCCAGTGAATTGCCTGCCACATGAGGGCGCTCGATCCCGCGCCGATCCAGATCGGCCACCAAGACGTCGGCCAGCAGATCCACCGTGACCTCGGCGCCTTCGGGCAGTGCGGGCCCGCCAAAGTGACTCGGCAAGGTCAACGAGATCACGCGATGCCGGCGTTCCAGCAGGGCCAGCACAGGTTTCCAGATGTGCCAGGTCCCGCCCAGACCATGCAGCAGCACCAGGGGGCTACCGGAACCACCTTCGTAGCTGTCGCCGCTCGTCATGCCGCTGTCCGCCCTCGCCCCGGTTCCGACATTTATAAGTCCCGAGCCATCTGCAACGGACGCCCGGGCTGCCCTTCCACGCGCGCCATCATTAGGCTGACGCAGGGACATGACCCCGACTTTACGCTTGATGCCACAGGGTTTCTGTTTTCTACGGCGACTTTTTTAACAGTCGCCGACATAGTAGTATGGTGCCATACTAAGTTTAAGGCTCTATGTTTTTTCATCTCAACTCGCTTACGGAGACTACTGGACCGCGCTCGCCTGGTGGATTCATGCGCATATTCCGGCGTATAGCGACATGGTCTTCTTCCCCAAGCTCGCGGCTTTCAATATCCGGTGGTCAGAGAATCCAGCGCATCCAAAATCCATCCGGAGCTACGTCCCCAATCCACACACCGGTGACAAGAAGTCCATCGTCCTTAACGGTGTCCCCACCGTGGCGGGACCTTGGGACAAGTTCTACGCGCCTTACCTCCAGACGCTTGCCTGAATAGGCTGACCACAAGACACGACACCGAGCGACGCGAGATTGAAGTGCGCTCAGAATCGGACACTGGATTTGTCCACGGCACTACCGGAAGGTCGATGACAGAGCGCGGCGAGGGTTCAGTTATAAAGCCTTAATGCGGCTATAACACATTGATTATTAGAAAATGTTTAACGGTGGCGGAATTTATTTATCCGCCGACGTGCTTTATGGTTCCCGAGTGAGTCGCGCTAGGCGGACAATTCTCGTCGGCGATCCTGACGGACTTTATTCCGAGAACTACAGGGCCGACAGACTTTGATTTGTCTGACGGACTTAATTCCGAGCAGCAATTTTCGGTTGAAACGCGAGCCGCCATACTCGGGCTATACTTGCGAAACATTCTCATTTGCCAATTGCCATGCGCGCTTTCTTTGCCGTTCTTGTGGCCTTTTGCACGTTTCAGTCCGCCGCCCAGGCCGCCGAACTCACCGTCTATTCCGCCCGCATCGAAGATCTGATCAAGCCGATCTTCGAGCGCTACACCGCCGAGACCGGCGTGAAGATCCGCTACATCACCGACAAGGAAGGCCCGCTGTTGCAGCGTCTGCAGGCGGAAGGTTCGTCGTCTCCGGCCGATATCCTGCTGACCGTGGACGCGGGCAATCTGTGGCAGGCGGCGCAGCTCAAGGTCTTGCAGCCGGTGGACTCGGCCACGCTCAAAGCCAACATCCCCGTGCATTTGCGTGATCCCGACCATCAGTGGTTTGGTTTGTCTATCCGCGCCCGCACGGTGGTGTATCACCCGGGCCGGGTGAAGCCGGCGCAGCTTTCGACCTATGAGGCTCTGGCCACACCAGCCTGGAAGAGTCGGCTGTGCCTGCGCACGTCGAAGAAGGTCTACAACCAGTCGCTGGTGGCGATGATGCTGGCCGAACTGGGCGAGAAGCTGACCGAGCAGGTGGTGAAGGGCTGGGTCGGCAATCTTGCCGCCGCGCCGTTTGCCTCGGACAACGAGGTGATGGAGGCCATCGTCGCCGGCCGTTGTGACGTGGGGCTGGTCAACACCTATTACTACGGCCGCATGGTGCGGGCCAAGCCAGAACTGCCACTCAAGCTGTTCTGGCCGAATCAATCGGCGGCCAAGGGTCAACTGGGCGGCGTGCATGTGAACGTGTCGGGCGCTGGCGTCACCGCGCACAGCCCGAACAAGGCGGCGGCGGTGAAGTTTCTGGAATGGCTGTCGGCGCGCGAGGCACAGGCCTTGTTCGCCGGCATGAATCTGGAATTCCCTGCCAACCCGGCGGTGCAGCCGGATGCCATTACCGCGAACTGGGGCTCGTTCAAACAGGACGGCATCAATCTGGCCGAAGCCGGCAAGCGTCAGGCGGATGCGGTACGTCTGATGGATCGGGTCGGGTATCGGTGAGAGAGTAGCGGCGCTTCTGCCACGGATTTCACGGATGAACACGGAGTGTCCCGGCGCTGACCCTCAGGCATCAGTTCGGATGAACGCGCTGCGAAAACCAGACGCGCTTCGTGCTTTTCTCCGTGTTGCTCCGTGAAATCCGTGGTCAACTCTTTCAAGGCTTGGCCGCTGATTGCGATTTTCCTCGCCTTGCCCAGCTTACTGCCGCTGATTGCGGCCTTCGGTTCGTTTGCGCGGCTCGACGCCGGCCTCTGGGCGCATCTGTACGACTACGTTCTACCGCAAGTCCTGCCAGATACCTTGTGGCTGCTGCTGAGCGTGAGCCTGGGCGTGAGCGTGCTGGGTACGGCGCTGGCGCTGCTGGTGAGCCTGTTCGACTTCCCCGGGCGCCGCGTGTTTGCCTGGGCGCTGCTGCTGCCGCTGGCGATGCCGGCCTATGTGCTGGCCACGGTGTTTGTCGGCAGCCTGGACTACGCCGGCAATGTCGCCACTTGGCTGCGTGATTACGGGCTGATCCTGCCGGAGCTGCGCAATGGAATCGGCGCGGGCATCGTGCTGATCGCCGCGCTCTACCCCTACGTATATCTGGTGGTGCGTAGCAGCCTGGCCAGCCAGGGCGCGCGCGTGATGGAAGTGGCGCGTTCGCTGGGGCTGTCGCCGGCGCAGGCGATACGCAGAGTGGCGCTGCCGCTGGCGGCGCCGGCCATTGCCGGTGGCACCTTGCTCGCTGCCATGGAAACCCTGGCCGACTTCGGCGCCGTGGCTGCGTTCAACTACGACACCTTCACCAGCGCCATCTACAAGGCCTGGTTCTCGCTGTTCTCGATCAACGCTGCGCTGCAGCTGGCCGGCGTGCTCATGTTGCTGGTGCTCGCGCTGCTGGTGATACAACAGCTTCTGCAGCGCAGACGACGCGTGAGTACACAGGCGGGTCCGGTTGCGCAGCGCTTGCGTCTGCGCGGAGTGCTCGCGTTGACTGCCAGCGCAAGCTGCTTGCTGGTGCTGGGCCTGTGCTTCATCGCGCCCACAATCCAGTTGCTGATCTGGGCCTCCCAGCATGCGCTGGATATGGATGCGCGGCTGCTGAGTGCCGGTTTCAACTCGCTGCGCCTGGGCTTGCTGGCCGCACTGCTGATTGCGGCCGTCGCATTGCTGCTGGGTTATGCCGAACGTCGCAGCCCGGGCCACGTGGTACGCCTGGCCACACGCACTGCAACGCTCGGCTATGCGATGCCGGGCGCGCTGCTCGCGGTGGGACTGTTCGTGCCGCTGGCCGCACTCACGCGCGAGCTAAACCAGGCGTTGCAATGGAACCTGGTGCTGCAAGGCGGACTGGCACTGATGCTGCTCGCCTACACCGTGCGCTTCACTGCAGTGGCACACGCACCGGTGACGGCCGGCTTTGCACGTATCCGCCCGGCGCTGGACGAGGCCGCGCGGCTGGCCGGTGTCACCGGCGTAAATCAATTACGGCGCGTGCATCTGCCGCTGCTGCGACCGGGCTTGGCGGCGGCCTGCGCGCTGGTGTTCGTGGACGTGATGAAGGAGATGCCCATCACCTTGATGACGCGCCCCTTCGGCTGGGACACGCTAGCCCTGCGCGTGTTTGAATGGACCAGCGAGGGCCAGTGGCAGCGTGCCGCCCTGCCCTCGCTGGCCATCGTCATCGCCGGCCTGATTCCGGTGTGGTGGCTGACGCGAACGCTCGATACTGCTCCCGCCCGATCCTGATGCTCTTTCACCTTTCCAGTGGACCTGCAACTTGAAGAGCTGCGCGCCGGTTATGACGGCCGCGCGGTGCTGCACGAACTGAGCCTGCGTATTGCGCCGGGCACGGTGGGTTGTCTGCTGGGCCCTTCCGGGTGCGGCAAGACCACGGCGCTGCGCGCCATCGCCGGCTTCGAGCCGATCCATCACGGACGCATTCTTGGCGACGGCCAAGTGCTCAGCGAAGCCGGATTCAGCTTGCCACCGGAACAACGCGGCATCGGCATGGTGTTCCAGGAACTGGCGCTGATGCCGCATCTGCACGTGGCCGACAACATCGCCTTCGGTCTGCACCGCTGGAAGCGTGCTGAACGCAAATCACGAGTTGCAGAACTGCTGCAGCTGGTGGGGCTGGAGACGTCCGCGCGCGTGTTTCAGCATCAACTCTCCGGCGGCAAACAACAGCGCGTGGCGCTGGCGCGCGCGCTGGCGCCCAAGCCGCGACTGATCCTGCTGGACGAACCTTTTTCCGCGCTCGACGTGGAGTTGCGCGAGCGCTTGTCTCAGGACGTGCGCCGCATCCTGCTGCACGAACGCACCACTGCATTGCTGGTCACGCATTCGCAGCTCGAAGCCTTTGCCATGGCCGACATCATCGGCGTGATGCGCGAAGGCCGGCTGCGTCAATGGGACAGCGCCTACAACCTGTATCACCGGCCAGCGGATCGCTTCGTCGCCGACTTCATCGGCGAGGGCCGCATGATTCCCGGCATTCGCCGGAGTGATGGCAGCGTCGACACCGAGCTGGGCCTGCTGCAAGGACGCAAGGGCGCATACGCGGGCGGCGCGGTGGATGTGCTGCTGCGACCCGACGACGTGATCCACGACGACGCCAGCAAGATCACCGCCACGGTGCAGGCACGCGCATTCCGCGGCGCGGAATTTCTCTACACCCTGCGCTTGGAATCCGGCCACGAAGTGCTGTCGCTGGTGCCCAGTCACCACGATCACGCGGTTGGCCAGCGCATCGGCATCCGGCTGGACGTGGAACACCTGATCGTGTTCCCGGTGGGTTAAGACCTGTGCAAGGCATGTAGAAGACCGCGGGTTGGCGCAGCCGGATAAAAGAGGTACTGTATATCTATACAGTTCTCCCAGCTCCCATGCTCACCCCCCGCCAGACCGACATCCTCACCTTCATCCGCGCCTGCCTGGAGTCGCGCGGCGCGCCGCCCACGCGAGCAGAGATCGTGACGGAATTCGGCTTCGCCTCGCCCACCGCGGCGGACGATCACCTCAAGGCCCTTGCGAAGAAGGGCGTGATCGAACTGGGTCCGGGGGCTGCGCGTGGGATTCGCTTGCTGGAGGCGGTACCGCAGCAATTCCAGTTACCGCTCATTGGGCGCGTTGCTGCAGGTTCCCCGCTGCTCGCGCTGGAGAATCTGGAACGCCAGGTGCCGGTGGATGCCGCGCTGTTCAAGCCGCGCGCGGATTACTTGTTGAGAGTGAGCGGCGAGTCGATGCGCGACATCGGCATTCGTGACGGCGATCTGCTCGCCGTGCATCGCCAGGCCACGGCGCGTAACGGGCAAATCGTGGTCGCGCGCATCGGCGACGAGGTCACGGTCAAGCGTTATCTGCGGCGCGGCGACGTGGTGGAGCTGCTGCCAGAGAACACGGAGTTCCGGCCGATCAAGGTGGACCTGGCGCGCGAAACCTTGAGCATCGAGGGACTGGCCGTCGGCCTGCTGCGCACGGGCCCATTTGGTCGCAACTGAGAGCGCGGAGATGGAACCACGCATCAGCTTCGTCACGCTCGGCGTCGCCGACCTTGAACGCGCCACGCGTTTCTACGCGGACGTGCTCAAGCTGCCGCGCGTGCCGATGCCGGACGGCGCTTGTGTGAGCTTCTTCGAAATGGGCACCACCTGGCTGTCGCTGTTTCCACGCCCCGAGTTGGCGAAGGATGCGGGCGTATCGAGTGAAGGCAGCGGCTTTGCCGGCTTCACGCTCGCGCACAATCTCGGCTCCATCGCAGCAGTCGATGCGCTGTTCGCGGAACTGCGCGCCGCGGGCGTAAAGATCGTCAAGGAACCGCATCGTGCGTTCTGGGGTGGCTACTCGGGTTACTTCGCCGACTCCGAAGGATTTCTCTGGGAAGTCGCATGGAATCCGCACTTCCCGCACGCATAGATCCCAGAACGCTGCTGGGTCCGAAGCTCTGGCGCGGCCTTGAGCAAGCTCAGATCAAGGCCGAACCCACCGGATACACGGAGCTGGACCGCGTGCTACCCGGCGGCGGCTGGCCGCTTGGCGCAGTCAGCGAGGTGCTGCACGCAAGACTCGGCGTCGGTGAGCTGAGCCTCGCGCTGCCGCTGATCGCGCGGCTCACACAGGCCAAGCGCAATGTCGCGCTCGTCGCGCCGCCCTGCCTGCCGTATGCACCCCGCTTCGCCGCGGCCGGGGTGCGGCTTGAGCACTTGAGCGTGATCGAGGCGGCGAATGCCATTGATGCGCTGTGGTCTGCCGAACTACTGCTGCGTGCCGGCGCGGGCTGCGTGCTGTTGTGGGCCGCGCGCTGCGAAACGCAATCCCTGCGTCGCCTGCAACTCGCGGCCGAGAGCGGCGATGCCTGTCTGCTGCTGTTGCGGCCCGATGCGCATGCCGCAGAATCCACGCCCAGCGCGCTCCGCATACGCGTGTGGCGCGAGCAAGGCGCACCCTGCGTTGAGGTACTGAAATGTCGCGGCCAGCGGCCGGCGCCGGTGCAGATCGTCAAGCACGCGGCATGAAAGCGTCGATGCACGTCGCCCCATGCTCTGGCTCTGTCTCCACCTGCCTCAACTTCCGCTGTCGGCGCTCGGCGCGCTCGCCGATGCGCCGGTGGTCGATCAGCACGGCTCGCATCGCTGGCTGATCACCGGCACGCAGCAGGTTCGCGCGGGTACTTCGCTTGCGCAGGCGCTGATCGTCGAGCCTGCCTTGCGCGTACGGCCGCGCCGGCCGGATGCCGAACAGGCCGCGCTGCGCAGCCTGGCCTATGCGGCCTATCACTATGGCCAGCCGGTGTGCGCGGAGATCCAGGACCTGCACGAACCCGGCCGCCTGCCGCGCGCACTGCTGTGGGTGGAAGTCGGCAGCAGCCTCGCCTTGTTCGGCAGTCTGGAAGCCCTGCGCGACAAGCTGTGCGGCGAGTTGCTTGAACTGGGTCACGCAGCGCAGATCGGCATCGCGCCGACGCGCGCGGGCGCGGCACTGCTGGCCTGCGCCGGTCACTCCGATCCGGTATTCGACGCGCACGCGCTACGCATGCTGATCGAAGCACTTCCGCTTCAGCTGCTGCACTGGCCCGGCCAGACGCTGAGCGCGCTGCGTGGCGTCGGCCTGCGCCAGCTGCGCGATCTGTTCGCCCTGCCGCGCGAGGCATTCTCCAAGCGCTTCGGAGCTGAGCCGCGCCGCGCGCTCGACCGCCTGCTCGGCGATGCGCCCGAGCCCTTCGACGCCATCACGCCACCCGAAACCTTCCGCCGTCGTTTCGAGCTGGCCGCGGAAATCGAGGACACCGAGCGCCTGCAATTCCCGCTCAGGCGCCTGTGCTCTGAGTTGCAGGCTTACTTGCGCGCACGTGATCGCGGCCTGCGCAGCGTGAGCTTGTGCGTGATGCATGCCGGTGCGCGGGAGACGCGCACACACGCGCGGTTCGTCGATCCGCACCGAGACGCCAAGCGCATCTTCGATGCCTTGCACGAGCGCCTGGAACGCGATGGCCTGCCGCTGCCCGCGCGCGAGCTGATCCTGATCGCTGAGGACTTCGCCGAAGCCAGCGTGCCGCAGTCCGATCTGTTCGATCCACGTGCCGGACACGAGCAGGCCTGGATGGCGGCCATCGAGCGCATCCGCGGACGGCTCGGCGAATCGAAAGCCTGGATCGTGCAGGCTGCCGAGGATCATCGCCCCGAATGCAGCGTGCTGCGTGCGCTCGCCATCGAACGCCGCCCTGAATTCAATGCCGCGGCTCAGGACCTGCATCGCCCCGCCTTCCTGCTGCACGAACCCTGGCCCATGCCGGCGCCCGCGTTGCCGGCCGAGACGCGGCTCGAACGCATCGAGACCGGGTGGTGGGAGGGGCAGGACGTGCAGCGCGACTACGCGATTGTCGAGGTCAACGGCGCGCGCGCCTGGGTGTTCCGCGATCTGGTGACGCGGCAGTGGCATCTGCACGGGTGGTTCTCGTGAAGAACCATCCGGCTTCACGCAGCGCGTCGCACCGGCTTGAGCCGCTTGAGCGTGGTCCGCAGCGCAGGCTCGGCCAGTGCCAACTCGTAGTTCTTCTGCAGGTTGAGCCAGAAACCGGGGCTGGTGCCGAAATAGCGGCCCAGGCGCAGAGCCGTGTCTGCGGTGACGGCTCTCCGGCCCAACACGATCTCGTTGATGCGCCGCGGCGGCACGCCCACATCCTGAGCGAGCCGGTATTGGCTCAAGCCATATTCCTCGATGAATTCGGCCAGATGCGCTCCGGGATGAATTGGCTTGCTCATTGCAAATCCTCAGTGATAGTTGGTGAATTCCACGTTCCAGGCGGCCGCCTCGCGCCACTCGAAACAGATCCGCCACTGGTCGTTGACCCGGATGCTCCACTGGCCGGTACGGTCTCCGCTCAGGCTCTCCAGGTGATGCGATGGCGGCACGCGCAGATCGTCGAGCCGTTCCGCAGCCTGAAGGCGATCCAGACGCATCCGTGCACGCTTCAACACATCCGGCGGAATACGGCGCGGCCTCTCGCCTGCAGCCAGCCGACGCGTCGTCTCGTCGCGGACACTTCCGATCATGTTGGATATTAACGCGCCTCGTTATGAGCATCCAGAGGCTCGTGTACCCACGGCATATGCCGAGCTGCACTGCCTGTCCGCGTTCTCATTCCAGCGTGGCGCCTCGCACGCGCGGGAGTTGACGGCGCAGGCGCGCGCGCTGGGCTACCGCGCGCTCGCCATCACCGACGAGTGCTCGCTGGCCGGCATCGTGCGCGCGCACGAGGACGCGCAGAAAGCCGGCATCGCGCTGATCGTGGGCAGCGAGATGCAGGTGGAGGACGGCCCGCGCCTCGTGCTGCTGGTGACAGACCTTGAGGCCTACGAGGCGATGTCCACGCTGATCACGCATGCGCGCCGGCGCAGCGAGAAGGGCGAGTACCGCCTGTTGCGCGAGGATTTCATTTCCATCCCGCAGTCCGCGCTGGCGCTATGGCTGCCGGATGCAGCGTTCGACACCGGGCACGCGACGTGGATGCGCGACACCTTCCCGCAACGTGCGTGGATCGCGGTGGAATTGCATCGCGGTCCGTGCGATGCGCAGCACCTGTCGCGTGCACAAGCGTGCGGCGCGCGCTTCGGCCTGCCCTTGGTGGCGGCCGGCGACGTGCGCTACCACGTGCGCGAGCGCCGCGCGCTGCACGATGTGATGACGTCGATCCGCCACGGCCTGCCCGTCGCGGAATGCGGCTATCACCTGCTGCCCAATGGCGAGCATCACCTGCGGACGCTCGATGAGCTGCACGCGCTGTATCCGCAAGCACTGCTCGACGAGACCTTGCGCATCGCCGAGCGCTGCCAGTTCCGTATGACCGAGCTGCGCTACGCGTATCCGCGGGAGCTGGTGCCACAGGGCCACACGCCGACAAGCTGGCTGCGCGAACTCACCGCGCGGGGTGTCCGCGAACGCTGGCCCGGCGGAGCCCGGCAGGAAGTCCTGCACCAGATCGAGAAGGAACTGACGCTCATCGCCGAACTGCAATACGAGGCGTTCTTTCTCACCGTGCACGACATCGTGCGCGAAGCGCGGCGACTGGAAATTCTGTGCCAGGGCCGCGGCAGCGCCGCCAATTCCGCGGTGTGCTTTGCGCTCGGCATCACCGCCGTGCAGCCGGAAGACGGCAACCTGCTGTTCGAGCGCTTCATCTCGCGCGAACGCCACGAGGCGCCGGATATCGACGTGGACTTCGAGCATCAGCGGCGCGAGGAAGTGATCCAGTACATCTTCGGCAAGTACGGTCGTGAGCGTGCCGCGCTCGCCGCCACGGTGATCCACTTTCGACGCAAGATGGCCTTGCGCGAAGTGGGCAAGGCACTGGGCGCACCGCCCGAGCAGATCGATGCGTTCACCCAATCGCTGGCCTGGTGGGACAAGCCCGAGCAGCTGCCGCAGCGCATGCGCGAATTCGGGCTCGATCCGGACACGCCGCTGATGTCGCGCTGGCTGGCGCTCACCAACGAACTGCGCGGTATGCCGCGGCATCTGTCTCAGCACGTCGGTGGTTTCGTCATCTCCGACACGCCGGTGTCGCGGCTGGTACCGATCGAAAACGCTGCGATGGACGCGCGCACGATCATCCAGTGGGATAAGGACGATCTGGAATCGCTCGGTCTGCTGAAAGTGGACGTGCTCGCGCTGGGCATGCTCAGCGCATTGCGTCGTATGTTCGATCTGCTGAAATGTTTCCCGGATCGGCCGCGATCACTCGCGGAGATTCCGCGTGGCGATGTGCCGACCTACGACATGATGTGCGCCGCAAAAACCGTCGGCGTGTTCCAGATCGAATCGCGCGCGCAGATGTCGATGTTGCCGCGCCTGCGTCCGCGCGAGTTCTACGATCTGGTCATCCAGGTTGCGATCGTGCGGCCCGGCCCGATCCATGGCGGCATGGTGCATCCCTATCTCAAGCGCCGGCAGGCGCGCGCGAAGAATTCGGATCATCCGATCGAGATTCCGGAGCGCCTGCACAAGGCACTCGGCCGCACTTTGGGCGTGCCGCTGTTCCAGGAACAGGTGATGCAGATCGCCATCGACGGCGCGGGCTTCACGCCCGGCGAGGCCGACCAGGTGCGGCGCTCGATGGCGGCGTGGAAGCGCCACGGCGGGCTGACGCATTTCCGCGACAAACTGCTGTGCGGCATGGCAGCTAACGGCTTTGATGCTGCTTTTGCCGAGAGCATTTACCAGATGGTGCTGGGCTTTGGGTCCTATGGTTTTCCGGAGTCTCATGCCGCCAGCTTCGCGCTGCTGGCCTACGCTTCGGCCTATATCAAGTGCCATGCGCCGGCGGTGTTCGCGGTGGGGCTGATCAACTCCTGGCCCATGGGCTTCTACGCGCCCGCGCAACTGGTGCAGGAAGCGCGACGCGACGGCGTGCAAGTACTGCCGGTGGACGTGTGCGTGAGTCAGTGGGACTGCAGTCTGGACGATGCGCGCACGATGCGCCTGGGTCTGCGTCTGGTCAGCGGATTATCCGAAGACGCGGCGCGACGCATCGAAGCGGCTCGCCAACAACAGGCCTTCTCCGATCTCGACGATTTGGCGCATCGCGCGCAACTCGACGCCCGCGAGCGTCGTCTGCTGGCCGACGCCGACGCGCTGCGCACACTCAGCGGTCATCGGCACCGGGCGCGATGGGCCGCGCTGGGAGTCGAGCGCCTGCCCGGTCTGCTGGCCGGATATGGCGCGAAAGAGGTTCAGCTGGATCTGCTGTCCGCGCCGCGCGAAGGCGCCGAGATCGTCGCTGACTACGCCACTACCGGTCTGAGTCTGCGCCGGCATCCGGTGGCCTTGCTGCGCACACGGCTCGATGCACTGAAGGTCAAACGCGCCAGCGATCTGCAACAACTGCCCGGCGGCCGCAGGCTCAAGGTCGCCGGCCTGGTCATCAATCGACAGCGCCCGCAGACCGCGAACAACACCGTGTTCATGACCCTGGAAGACGAAACCGGATCGCACAATCTGATCGTCTGGTCATCGGTGATGGAGCAGTACCGCCTGATCGCACTGCGCGGCAGTTTTCTGATCGTCAGCGGCGAACTGCAGAAGTCACAAGGCGTGACGCACATCGTGGCGCAGCGCTTCGAGGACGCCAGTCACTGGATCGGCGAACTGCCTAGCGCTTCGCGCGATTTCCACTGAGCCGCGTGCCGGGCGTGTGGGGGGGGGCGGCGGCGCGCGCCCCCCGGCGGGGGCCCGCCC
>JBQTJH010000055.1:0-3839 GCA_052387335.1 Panacagrimonas sp.
AGAGCTTCAAGTTGGTCGAGCGTGCCGCGTTCACGCCCGGCTTGATCGGCTGATCAAACTGGCGTGAACGCAGTGTCGAGGCTCAGGCTGCCATGCGCTCGAAGCTGAGCGCGCCGTCCCTGGCTTCTACGGTCACGACATCGCTGGCGGCGAACTGACCATCGAGTATCGAGCGCGCCAGTGGGTTCTCCACTAGCGACTGGATTGCGCGCTTGAGCGGCCGCGCGCCGTAGATCGGGTCGTAGCCCGCCTGCGCGAGCAGATCGAGCGCCGCGTCCTGGAAGCGCAATTCGATGCCGCGCTCCTTGAGTCGCTGCACCACGCGTTCGGATTGGACTCGCGCAATGCTGCGAATCTGCGACGAACCCAGCGGGCTGAATACGACCGCCTCGTCGATGCGATTGATGAATTCGGGCCGAAAATGCGCGCCGACCACGGTCATCACGGCTTCCTTGATCGCAGCATAGTCCACACGTGTGCCGTCCTTGCCGAGCATGTCCTGGATTAACTGCGAACCCAGGTTGGACGTCATCACGATCACCGCATTGCGAAAATCCACGGTGCGGCCCTGGCCATCGGTAAGGCGGCCATCGTCCAGCACCTGCAGCAGGACGTTGAACACTTCCGGATGTGCCTTCTCGACCTCGTCGAGCAGGATCACGGAATAGGGGCGTCGACGTACCGCCTCGGTGAGTTGGCCGCCCTCTTCGTAGCCGACGTAGCCCGGCGGTGCGCCGATCAAGCGCGCGACGCTGTGTCGCTCGCCGTATTCGGACATGTCGATCCGTACCATGGCCTCATCGGTGTCGAACAAGAAGGCGGCGAGGGCCTTGCACAGTTCGGTCTTGCCGACGCCGGTGGGGCCGAGGAACAGGAAAGAGCCGATGGGGCGATTGGGATCAGACAGCCCTGCACGCGAACGTCGGATGGCGTTGGAGACCGCGGCCACTGCTTCGCCCTGGCCGACGACGCGCTGGTGCAGCGCGTCTTCCATGCGTAGCAGCTTGTCGCGTTCGCCTTCCATCAGCTTGGACACGGGAATACCGGTCCAGCGCGCGACGATGTCGGCGATTTCTTCTTCAGCGACGCTGGTGCGCAGCAGTTTCTGCTGGCCGGCCGCGGGCTCGTTCTTGGCCGGTTCTGTGGGGCTGGCAGCCAGGCGCCGTTCCAGCTCTGGAATCCGTCCATACTGCAGCTCGGCCATGCGCGCCAAGTCTCCCGCGCGTCGCGCAGATTCCATGTCGGCGCGCGCACGCTCCAATTCTTCCTTGACCGACGCCGACCCCGCGACGCTGGCCTTTTCCGCCTTCCAGCGCTCGTCCAGATCGCTGTATTCGCGCTCCAGTTTGGCGATGTCCTTTTCCAGTTCGGCCAGCGAGCGCTTGGCGCCGTCGTCGTCTTCCTTCTTCAGAGCCTCGCGCTGGATTTTGAGCTGGATCAGGCGACGATCCAGTCGGTCGAGCGCTTCGGGTTTGGAGTCGATTTCAATGCGGATGCGCGAGGCCGCTTCGTCCATCAGGTCGATGGCCTTGTCCGGCAGATTGCGATCGGTGATGTAGCGCTGGCGGAGCTTGGCGGCGGCGATGATGGCCCCGTCGCTGATGTCGACACCGTGATGCACCTCGTAGCGCTCCTTCAAGCCGCGCAGGATCGCGATGGTGTCTTCGACGCTGGGTTCGCCTACAAACACCTTCTGGAAGCGGCGCTCAAGCGCGGCGTCTTTCTCGATGTACTTGCGATATTCGTCCAGGGTGGTGGCGCCGATGCAGTGCAACTCACCGCGCGCCAGCGCCGGCTTCAGCATATTGCCGGCGTCCATCGCGCCCTCGGCCTTGCCGGCGCCAACCAGCGTATGAATCTCATCGATGAACAGGATCACCTGGCCCTCGGTCTTGGCGAGATCCGTGAGCACCGCTTTCAGGCGTTCCTCGAATTCACCGCGATACTTGGCGCCGGCGATCAAGCTGCCGAGATCGAGCGTAAGCAGGCGCTTGTTCTTCAAACTCTCCGGCACTTCGCCGTTGACGATGCGCTGCGCGAGACCTTCGGCAATGGCGGTCTTGCCGACGCCCGGTTCGCCGATCAGCGCAGGGTTGTTCTTGGTACGGCGCGACAGCACCTGGATCACGCGACGGATTTCCTCGTCACGACCGATCACCGGATCGAGCTTGGCCGTGCGCGCACGCTCGGTCAGATCGATGGTGTATTTCTCCAGCGCCTGACGCTGATCCTCGGCATTGGCCGAGTCCATCTTCTGGCCACCGCGCACCTTGTCGATGGCCTGTTCCAGCAACTCCTTGCGCGCGCCCGCGGCGCGAAGCGCCTCGCCCGCAGCGCCTTTGTCGTCGACCGCCGCCAGCACGAACAGCTCGGAGGAAATAAATTGATCGCCGCGCTGCTGCGCCAGCTTGTCCGTCAGGTTGAGCAGGCGCCCGAGTTCCGGCGAAACCTGCATGTCGCCGGTGGCCTTGCCCAGGCGTGGCAGCCGTTCCACCGCTTGTGAGAGCTTGGATCGCAGCAGTTCGGTGTTGACCCCGGCGGTCTGCAGCAGCGGTTGCACGCTGCCGCCGTCCTGGCTCAGCAGCGCGCTTAGCACGTGGACGGGATCTATGGCCGCGTGATCACGGCCCAGGGCCAGGCTCTGCGCGGTGGCCAGGGCATCCTGAAATCGGCTGGTGAGTTTGTCGGGACGCATCCATCTTCTCCTGCTTGTCTTGCAGGCTAGATGGCGTTCTGCGCAGCGCTTTCAAGCGCGCTGCACAGGCTTCCTCACACGTTGAAACGGAAATGCAGCACGTCGCCTTCCTGCACCACGTATTCCTTGCCCTCAAGACGCCAGCGTCCCGCTTCCTTGGCGCCGGCTTCACCCTTGTACTGGATGTAGTCCTTGTAGCCGATGGTCTCGGCGCGGATGAAACCCTTTTCGAAGTCGGTGTGAATCACGCCGGCGGCCTGCGGTGCGGTGGCGCCCACCTTGACCGTCCAGGCGCGCACTTCCTGTACACCGGCGGTGAAGTAGGTCTGCAGACCGAGCAATTCGTAGGCGCTGCGGATCACGCGATTCAGGCCGGGTTCCTGCAAGCCCAGGTCTTCGAGGAAGGCGGCGCGGTCGGCCTCGTCCAGCAGCGCGATCTCGGCTTCGATGGCGGCGCAGACCGGCACCACCTGCGCGTGCTCGCGCTGAGCCAGAGCGATCACCTTGTCCAGGTAGGGGTTGCCGTTCTTCAGGCCGTCCTCGTCGACATTGGCGACGTAGAGCAGCGGCTTGGAGGTGATCAGATGCAGATCGCGCAAGAGGAATTTTTCGTCTGCGTCGAGTGCCAGCGCGCGCACGGGCAGTGCATCGTTGAGGTGTGCCTGCACGCGCTTGAGCGTGTCGTGCTTGGCGATGGCGGACTTCTCGCCGGCCTTGGCGAGCTTGGCGGCGCGATCTACCGCGCGGGTCACGGCCTCTAGGTCGGCCAGTGCCAGCTCGGTGTTGATGATTTCAATGTCGCGGATCGGATCGACGCTGCCGGCAACGTGGATGATGTCGTCGTTGGCAAAGCAGCGCGTGACGTGGGCGATGGCGTCAGTTTCGCGGATGTGCTGCAGGAATTGGTTGCCCAAGCCTTCACCCTTGCTGGCGCCTTCGACCAGCCCGGCGATGTCGACGAATTCCACCGTCGCCGCCAGGATCTTCTGTGGTTTGACGATGGCGGCCAGGGCTTCAAGCCGCGGGTCGGGCACCGGCACGATGCCGACGTTGGGGTCGATGGTGCAGAACGGGTAGTTCTCGGCAGCGATGCCGGCGCGGGTCAAGGCATTGAACAAGGTCGACTTGCCGACGTTGGGCAGGC
>JBQTJH010000056.1:0-8132 GCA_052387335.1 Panacagrimonas sp.
ATGTCGTACGGCATATCAGGGCCTCTGCTGTCTAGCAGATGGTCAGGAGTGCGTGGCAGCGCACTCTGGGGGCGTCCGATTTAGGACTTCACTTTCAGGAGAGGAAGAATGTCGAAGACTCGAACGCATCGAAATTGGGTTCTTGCCCTGAGCTTTGCCGGCGCGCTCGGCCTGTCCGGCGCGGTCATGGCAGGTGCTGTGGCCAAGCAGGTGGGCAGTCCGGCGCCGGTGGTGGCCGACTACATCACCGAGGCCGAAGTGCTGGCCGCCCAGCGTGCATGGGGCGAGGCGCTGGTGCGCATCTCCATGGATTACGAGTCGGGCGGGCTCGCCAAGGCGCGCGCGACGGCCGAGTCGGTTCTGGATGCGGCGTATGGTTATAAGTACGGGCCGGTGCTGTTCAAGCCGACCCTGGCCAAGGCGCCGCAGAGCTTCCGCACCACGCGCGAAGGAGCACTTGCGTATTTCGTGGGCGGTAGCAAGGAGTATCCGGAGGACACCGGCTTTGCGCTCAAGGGCTGGCGCTCGGTCGAGATCAAGAATGCCGCGATCCAGCTACGCGGCGATACCGCGATGTCGATGGGCAACGTGATCTTCACCGACAAGAACGGCAAGGTCACCACCGTCGACAAGACCTGGGGCTATGCGCGCGACGATCAGGGCACGCTACGCATCGTGCTGCATCACTCCTCGCTGCCGGTCAGCCTCTAAAGCGGACGGGTGTGGCGGTCAGCCCTGCTGCGGGATTGAATTCCGCGGCGGGCTGATCGCCACTTCACGATACTGGCCGCGAAAGAACAGCAGCGGCGCGGCGGTCGTGTCCATGATCTGCAGATCACGCACGCGACCGACTGCGATCAGGTGATCGCCCGCCGTGTGCTCGGCCTCAACATCGCAGGCGATGAAGGCCAGCGCGCCGGGCAGCGTCGGCAGATGCTTGTAGCCCGCTTGCCAGTCCAGGGCCTGAAATTTGTCGCCGCCGGAGCGGGCGAAACGTGCGGCCAGATCCTGCTGATCAGCCGACAACACATTGATGCCGAAAGCACCCGAGGCGCGGATACGCGGCCAGCTCAAACTGGTCAGGGCCGGGCAGATCGCGATCAGGGGCGGGTCCAGCGACAGCGAGACGAAAGACTGCGCGCAGAAACCCTGAGGGCCCCTGGCGTTGTGGCCGGTGACCACGACCACGCCTGTGCAGAACTGGCCCATGGTCTGGCGAAATCGATCAGCGAGCGCAGAGGAAGGAGACATGAGCCTGAGTTGAGCCTGAGTTGAGCCTGGTTATCGCGGGGTGGATCGGCGCATCTTGCATCAAGCACCGCGCCAGTGGCTCACCCCTAGGGCTCAGGGGCGCGACCACGCAGCGGCGGCGCCGACCTCGTGCTCCTTGTAGCGCATCAGCGCCGCCAGCGCCTCGTTCATCGCCGCTGCGCTGCGCATGCCGCCGGTGATCATGAGCGGCATCTGCACCAGGGGCCGCACGCTTTTGGCGAAGTCGAGAAAATAGGCCTCACGCGCGCGCGTGCTCGCCGCCAGCGGACGATCGGAAACCGGATCGCCCAGCCCCACCATCTGCATCTGCTCGTAATTGCCGCCGGAGATTTCCAGCAGATCGATGCCGGCATTCTCATAACAGCTGCAGCCGACCGTGTGGAGAGCGACTAATGCAGCAACACGGAATGTCCGGCATCGACCGTGACCACCGAGCCGTTCATGTGCGCCGAGGCATCGCTGGCCAGCAGCAGTGGGCCGTCCAGCTCTTCAACCTGACCCAGGCGCTTGAGCGGATGGCGTTCGATCAGCGCTTTGCCGGGGTCGGAGTCGAACAGCGCCGAGGCCATTTCGGTCTGGAAGTAGCCGGGCGAGAGCGCGTTGACACGAATCCGGTGCGGGATCATGTCCATGGCCATGGAACGCGTGAGCTGGATCGAAGCGGCCTTGAGCGTGCCGTGGGACAGGATGCCGGGAATGACCTGCTCGCCGATGATCGAGGTGATGTTGACGATGGTGCCGGGTTCGCCCGCCGCGATCAGACGCTGCGAGAAGCTGCGGCAGGTGCGCATCATGCCGGCGTTCGGCGTTCACCGATGAGACGGCCTTCAGGATGTCGACCCTGGTCGACGCGATTCTGTGAATCGATTGATGGGCAAAAGGTCCGTGCTCTCCCCGAATCCGAAGAGAGCACGGAAACGGCAGCTGTCTAGAAGCTGCCCCTCAGGCCCATGGCGATGCGGCGTTGGTTGAAGTAAATATCTTCGGGCGTATCCAGATAGCCCTGGCGCGAGGCGACCGTCTCTTCGAACAGGTTGGTGACGTTGGCGTAGAACGTGACGTCGCCCAGCACGCGGTAGCTGAAGGTGGCGTCCCAGACTTGGGACGCACCGAAATTATCGTCTTCGATGAACGAGTTCTCGCCCTGCAGATCTTCCAGCGCCAGGCCTTCGATGTACGGCGAGCGATAACGATAGGACAGGGCCGCTGCCAGGCGCCGCCATTCGTAACCCACGCTGGTCGCAAACAGATGCTCGGAGGCGCCACGAGTGGGCAGCTCGGTTTCGCGACGGCCCGGATAGTCGGCACTGCTGTCGGTCCAGGTATAGCTGAGGTTGGCGTAGAAGCCGCTGAAGGGGAAGGGCAGGAAGGCCAGCTTCTGATACGCCGCCAGCTCGACCCCCTGGTTGGTGGCGTTGCCGGTGGCCAGCGGTGTTGAGGTCTGCACATCGCGTCCGCCGAACTCGGCCACGTTCTGTTGGATGCTGATGGCCTCGAAGCTGAAACCGGTGATCTCCTTGCGGAACACGCCGGCAGAATAGAAGCCGTCCTTGAGATACCACTCCATGGAAATATCGGTGTTGCGCGATTCGATCGGCGGAAGATTGGGGTTGCCGCCTTCAATTTCGACCGGATCATCCAGCTCGTTGACGTTGAGCACATTGATCAAGTCCACCAACTGCGGCCGCGAGAAGGTGTTGGTCAGCGCGCCGCGCAGCAGCAGGTTGTCGGTGATTTCGTAGTTGGCCAGCAGGCCGGGCAGGATGTTGTCGTAGTCGCTCTTGTCGGTGGCATCGCTGAGGCTGTCGTCATCGCCGTCAACGGCCACGCGTGTGGCTTCGAAGCGTGTGTGTTCCCAGCGCACGCCGCCGATCACTTCCAGCGGACCGGCCTCGATGGTGCCCATCACATAGGTTGCGAACGTGTCTTCGGTTGCGGTGTAGTCGGTGAGAACCGAGTCGCGATCCGAGCTGGTCTGATTGATGCTCACCGCGCCGCCGGCCTGGCTGGCGGCGTCGGCGGCGTACGCCAGTACCGCGCGAGGATCAAAGTAGAACGGCATCTCCTGTCCATCCACCGAGAACTCGTTGTCGCGAATGAAGCTGGCAAACGGAATCTGTTCGTACAGCGCGGAGCTGGGGCCGGCCATGGCGTAGTTGACCCGCTGCAGGTCGTAATCGCGATCAGAGCGGCCCAGCTTGGCGCCGGTTTTCCAGGTGCCGTTGAGTGCGGTCTCGCTGCCGAAGTCGATTTCGCGTTCAAAATCCACACCCAGCGAAAAGCGATCCTCGGTCACGTCCTCGGTCTGCGAACGCAGGGTGCTGGGACGGATGGTATCGATACGGCTGGCGTCGACCACCAGCTCGTTGACGTCTACCTGAGGCAGATAGGAATACTCGTTGTTGATGACGCGGAACTGCTCGTCACGCGCGGCGAAGCGATCGGAGCGGTCGTATTCGAACGCAAAGCCGTTGCGCGTGAAGATGGCGGTGCTGCCGTCGACGGTCTTGTCAGCCCGCGAGATATTGGCGCTCACGTCCAGTACCGAGCGTTCGTAGTTGCGTTCACCGCCGAAGCTCAGCGAGGCGAGGGAGATGTCTTCTTGTTCGTAGGTCTGGTTGTAGCGCACCATGCCGCGGGGATTGCCGTTAGCGTCCAGCGTCGCGCGGCCGAAATTTTCGTTGACGAAATCAACGGTGGAGCGTCGTACGGGATCGGCGCCCAGGCGCACCAGAGGACCGGCGGTGGGGCCGTCGATGATGCGACGCGACAGGAAAAAGGACTGCGGGTTGGCCGGATCAAAAGCGCCGACGCTGCCGGAGCCATCGCCATGATCGTTGTCCATGATCTTGTGATAGCGACGGTCGTCGTTGTCGCGCTGCTCGTTGTTGTATAGCGGCCGCGCATAGACGCGAGTGCGATCGTCCAGCTCGTAGTCGAAGGCGGCGGCCAGACCGATACGGTCACGTTCGATGATGAAGGTGTTGTACTCGGTGTCCTCGTGATACGACACGATCTCCTTGGGCGCAGTGCCGCCGGACACGAACGGGCGTTCACCCAGAGTATTGGCGGCAATCTGCGCGAGGCCCGGACCCTCGGTGGCCTGCACGCTGCCCGGCGAGACCGGGCGCGGGTCCAGTCCGCCGCCGGCGATGGACTGGGTCGCCAGGCCCTGGTTGATCAGTGCGCCGGGGCGCAAGGGGTTGTAGTCCAGATCGCGATTATCGAAGCCCTCGTTGGTCTGGTAGAAGCTGCCGGTGACGCTGACACCCAGGCGGCGGCCGTCCTGCACCTCGAACACGTCGCTGAAGGTCAGCGCCGCTTCCGGATCGGTTTGTTCGCGCAGCGCGTTGTAGTTGCCGCCGATCTTGAACGTGGTCTTGCGCTCCGGCTGTTCGAACGCCGAGCGTGTCACCAGATTGATGGTGCCGCCGAGTCCGTCACCGTCCATATCCGGTGTCGGCGCCTTGATGATGCGCACGCTGGCGATGGCGTCGGCCGGCAGGTCGTCGAGCGCAAAGCCGCGACCGGTGTCGCCGTAGGCGTCGCCGCGACCGGTGCCGATGGTAGGCAGACGCACGCCGTCGAGTTGGACGTTGTTGAACGCAGTGCTGATGCCGCGCACGTTGACATAGCGCGGGATTTCGCTCGATCCATCGGTGTCCACCGACAAGCCGGGCAATCGCTGCAGGGCGTTGGCGACATTGCCGTCGTTGACCTGACCGAACAGTTCTTCGGAAATCACCGTCTCCACCGCCTTGGCGGTGCGCTGCTGATTGATCGCCTTGGCCTGGCCTTCTTCGCGGCGACGCGCGGTGACCACGATCTCGTCGGCGTCGGCCGGGGCTGCGCTGCTCAGTTCGAAACTCTGCGTCGCGGTCTGGCCGCTGCCGACGCGGATGCTGCTTTCCTGCGCCTCGAACCCGTAATAGGTGACCTTGATGGTGTAGTCGCCGGGGGCCACGCCAAGCATGCGGAAGCTGCCGTCAGCGCGCGTGGTTTCGGTGCGTCCCAGCTCCACGATCTCGACGATGGCGCCGCCCAGGCCGCCGCCGGTTTGCTTGTTGGCGACGCGGCCCTGCAGGGCGCCGCTGCGAACGGATTCCACTGTGGTTTCGACCGCGCCCTCGGCCTGCGCCAGCGTGGCGGTATCAGCCGTGGTGGGCGCTGGTGATTCGGCCGAGTCCAGGTCTTGTGCGCGTGCACTGGTGGCCCACGCGGAGGCGCCGGCAACGACGAACGTAGCCGCGATGGCATGGCGGAATAGCTCCGATGAACTCTTCTTGTTTCCCCTGAATCCCTTCGACATGTCCCTCATCTCCTTGGAGCGATAACCACGGATGGGCGTGGCCGGAGGAGCTTGTTCACGCCGGGTTTCAGCCCGGTCGCGGGCGGGTGACATTGAAGTGACTGCGGTTCAAGCTGGGGGGACCGGTTCGGGATTGGTCCGTATGTCGACGCGTCGCGAGCGGGATCCAGCCCGCCTGCGTCAGCGCTGAACGGGTTTGAGCGCGGATAGCGGCACCTCGTACAACTCCGCGTCCGGTTCGCTGGCCATGACCAGGGTTTCGTCGTCGAGGAAGGCCACCGCTTCCACGCCCCGGGCCTGGTACGGCCGCCAGGAAATGCGGCCGTCAAACCATCCGTCCGTACCCGCCTCGGTCTCGAACAGCCAGATCCGGTCGTAGGTGATCATCACCAGCTTCTTGCCGTCGGCCGTGGCATCGGCGCCGGTGACCTTGCCGCCTGCGTCGAAGCTGCCGATCAGCACCAGGTCGTTGGTCTGGTGCAACTGCGGTGACTCCAGCCGATACAAGCGGGTGCGCGTGTCGCTGCGATGCTTGGTCAGCACATAGACCGTGGTGCCTACGGTGAAGATGCCCTCGGAGTCGTAGTTGAAATCGTCCTTGGGCGCAGGAAAGCGGGTTTGCTGTGGGTAGCGCACGAACAGCTTTTTCTTGACCACGGTCTGCTCGGCCGTGGGCGATGGCTCGTCGACGTAGTACAGCAACAGATCGCGCCGGTCGTTGCGGTTATTACCCAGATCGCCAACGATGATGTGTCCTTCGCTATCCACGGCGATGGCTTCCCAATCCACATTCAGCGCACCGCCGAGCAGCACCCCCGGAACCTGCGGCTTGCGGTGGCTGGGGACGACGCTGCCATTGCGTCGTACCGGGTAGATGCGCGGCTCGTCGCTGGAATCGTTCTGCATCCAGAACAGATCGGGCGTGCTGCGGCTGCGCACGATGCCGGAATTTTCGCGCGCAGGGCCGGGCATCAGCTTGGCCGTAGCCTTGAGCACCAGCGGGCTGGCCTGCGGCAGTTTCAGCGCGCGGGTGTCGGCCCGCACACCTGCGCTGGTGGCCAGCAGCGTGGCGCTCAGCAGGAGCGCAAGACGGATGGATGCGGACATGGGGATAGACTCCGGGACGATTGGTTAAGGGAGTGGGTTGATTCGTAGCGCACTGATCGCGCGCGCCAGTCGAGTTGCTCGGTGCCGGCGAAGCGCAGGCCCAGCTTCTGCATCACGCGGATGGACGCGATGTTGTCGATCAGCGCGGTGGCCACGATCCGTTCGAAGCCCAGCACCGCATGGCCATGGCGCAGCACTTGCGTCGCTGCCTCGGTGGCGTAGCCCTGGTTCCAATGGGCCTGGGCGTATCTCCAGCCCAGGTCGATGTAGCCGTGCAGATCCTTGTAGCCGCACAGGCCGATCAGCTCGCCACTGTGTCGCAGGTCTACCGCGTAGCGCGCGTACCCCGCGCGCTGTTCCAGTGCAATGCACTCGTGGATGTACGCAGCCGCATCGGCTGCAGACTGTGGCCTGCCGTCGCGGGACAGGAAGCGCATCACGGCGGGATCCGCCACGATGCGGGCATAGGCCGCGATATCCGCCTCGCGCAACGAGCGAACGGTCAGGCGCGCGGTGTGCAGGCGCATGGGTTGCTCAGCGCGCGGCGCAACGCGCCGAGTGCAGCACCAGGCCGCCCTTCCTGAGCAGGATCGATACCTCGGCGAAGCCCGCCGATCGCAGCGCGTCCTGTTGCTCGATGACGCTCATGTAGAGCACGTCATTCTTCATGCCGTCATCGCCCACGTAGTGATCGCACACCAGGTATTGCCCGTTGCGATTCAGCAGGGATTGAACCGCGCGGTGCAGGGCCGATGCGTGACGCTTGTGACGCAGCTCATGCACCGCCTGCATCGTCACCACAGCGTCGAAGCGTCTCAGACCCTGGCTCCATTCGGGCGTCTTGAAATCGGCCAGAACCTGGCGCGTGCGTGTGCTCAGTGCGCCCAGGCGTGCGCTGGCCAGGGCGTGCATCGCCGCTGAAAAATCCAGCAGGGTGTAGTCACACTGCGGCAGCGCCTGAAGAAGGTGCTGCGCCAGAAAGCCCGGACCGGAGCCGAGCTCGAGGATGCAGCGCGCGTCCTGTCGCTGCAGGTGCTCGGCGAACACCGCAAAGAAATCCTCGCGCCAGGGACGCTTGGCCATGGCCTGCTGTGCCCAGACGCTGGCGTCCGCCAAGGTGCGCAAATCGATAGGGCTGGGAACGTCCTGCGCGTCAGTGACATCAGGACCCGACATGCGCTGGCCTCAGGCTTCACGCAAGACGCAGGACAGCATCCAGTAATGCTCCAATTGCAGATCGTCGATGTCGGTCGCATGGGTCGACAGCGCGGACCGCAACTGATCGGCGTCCGGAAAATTCTTCAGCACTTCAAATTCCGAGCCATCGGCGAGCCGGCGACGCTGCCAGGTGTTGCCGTGCTCATCGCGACGCAGAATCGCGGTGCTGCTGCCGTGTACATAGCGGTTGTCGATGAACACCGCCCGGGTGCCGCCGCCGAGGGAA